>JAJTIE010000031.1 GCA_021300195.1 Bacteroidota bacterium
GATATCGAAACAATGGACTGAGGCCAGCTGAAACAGTTCGAAAATTCAGCTCTCAAAATCCAAAAACATCAACCCAGAATGAAAGACATGAAGGCTAGTAGTACAAATTATCGGCTAGCACGATCACCTGGGTCTCGCTGCGGGTGAATACATTGTTTGCCAAATAGCCATCGCCCGCCAGGTCGGCTTCAATGATAAAAGTATAGGTTCCGTCTAGCTGCATATTAGCAGTAGTGGGCAGCGTTACGTCTACACTCGTGCTAGGGGCTATCACCGTGGGCGTGGTGAAAATAACATCGGTATACACAGCAGACGTGGGCCCGCTGATGACTACGTTGATCGGCAGATTCTGGAGCGTGATGGACTCGTTGCTGTGGTTGCGGAGGCGGAGCCGGATGGGCTCGGCAGCACCATAGGAGAAGCCACAGGCAGGGCGCGTGGGCGTAAGCATATCCACAATGCCAATATCATTGTCGGCGTACACTACTATGTCGTCCAGCTGCCACTGCATGGTACCCGTATTGTTGTTGTCGGTAAACCAGAAGCGGATCAGCACACTGGCCTGGTTTTCGGCTGCTGCCGGCAGCGGCAGTATCTCCTGGGTAAGGCCCGCAGGTAGTGGGCTGGGAAACTTGTTGTTGTCGTAGGGGGTTGTTCGAATATTGGTCCAGCTAGCGCCACCGTCCAGGCTGTATTGTACGCGCCCAACCCGACCTTCTATGCCGTCCCAGCGGCTGTAGTAGGAGAGCTTCAGGTTACTACGTCCCTGTGTGGAGATGGCAGGCAGCCGTAGTTCCACCGTGTTTGGGGCACCCGCGTCAGGATCGGTGAGCTGCAGGTAATAGCTGCCAGAGCCACTGCTTAGCACCGGAAAATTCTGCACCACCCAGTTGGCACTCCCCTGTTGGGCTATGCGGCTCCAGCCCGCCGGCAGGGTATTACCGCCAGCTGTATTGAAACTCTCGCTCAGCAAAACATCTCCTCGGGCAGATCCCCCAAAAACAGATGCAAACGAAAAAATTGCCAGAAAAAGAAAGCGCAAGCGAAAAGAGTAGATTACAGCCATATGCAGCGTATTACACTTGAGATAGACGTAAACCAAATATAGAAAGAAAAATCAATACCTAAATAAAACGAGACCTAAAATGTTCGATACATTCAGTTAATGTGTAGCTGAGCGTAAATTATACCTGCAAACAGCACCTGGAGCTGCTGGCACAGGGCGTAGGGAACCTGCACTTCTACGTAATGTAAAACACCAGCCCCCTTGTAGAGCTGGTGCGCATGCTAAAGAAGCAGAAGGCCCAGGGCCCCAAAAAACGCAGCACCCGCTACAGGTACTGCCCGGCATCGCCGGTATAGGTGGCGGGTGTAAGCAGCTTTAGCTCGTTCTTCACCTCCATGGGTACATCCAGGGTTTCAATAAACGCCTGGATCTCGGCCCTGCCGATGTGGGCGCCGGTTCGAGTCAGCTCCTTCAGCTTCTCGTAGGGTTTGGGGTAGCCCTCTCTGCGGAGGATGGTCTGTATGGGTTCGGCCAGTATGGCCCAGTTGGCCTCCAGGGCTACCTCTATACGGCTGGCATTCAGCTCCAGCTTGCTCAGTCCCTTCTGCAGGCTGCTGAGTGCCAGCAGGCTGTGGCCTATGGGCACCCCTATGTTTCGCAGCACGGTGCTGTCGGTCAGGTCTCGCTGCAGGCGGCTCAGCGGCAGCTTGTTGCTCAGGTGGTCAAATAGCGCGTTGGCAATGCCCAGGTTTCCCTCGGCATTTTCGAAGTCGATGGGGTTTACCTTGTGCGGCATGGCGCTGCTACCCACCTCTCCGGGCACAATCTTCTGCTTGAAGTAGTCCATACTGATGTAGGTCCACAGGTCTCGGCACAGGTCGATGAGGATGACATTGATGCGCCTCAGATTGTCCCATATCGCGCTTAGGCCGTCGTACTGATCTATCTGTGTGGTGGCCTGGCTGCGTTCCAGCCCCAGGGTATGGTTCACAAAGCGGTTGGCAAAGTCTCGCCAGACGATATGCGGATAAGCTACCTGATGGGCATTGAAGTTGCCCGTAGCACCCCCGAACTTGGCCGGGAAGGGCAGGGTGCGCAGGCTGGCAAACTGCTTGGTCAGCCGGTCTACAAACACGTACAGCTCCTTGCCCACAGTGGTGGGGCTGGCCGGCTGGCCGTGGGTGTGGGCCAGCATGGGCACATCCTTCCACTGCACGGCCAGGCTGTGCAGGGCCTTCAGCACCTGGCTCATGGCCCGGTGATACACCTGCTGCAGGGCATCGCGCAGCAGCATGGGCACAGCCGTGTTATTTACATCCTGGCTGGTTAGGCCAAAGTGTACAAACTCGCTCAGGCGCGCGCGTTGGTTTTCGCTCAGGTCGTCCAGTCGGCTTATTTGTTCCTTTATCCAGTATTCCAGGGCCTTCACATCGTGGTTGGTGGTGCGCTCCAGGGCCTTAATGGCGGCGGCCTCCTGGGGGCTAAAGTCGCGGTAGGCCTGGCGCAGGATTTCCTTGTCGGGTGCGCTGATGGGGGGCATCTGGGGCAGGCCCAGCTGGTCTAGCGCCATCAGGTATTCGATCTCGACAATCAGGCGGTAGCGAATCAGCCCAAATTCGCTGAAGTAAGGGGCTAGTTCTTCGATTTTACTGCGATAGCGGCCATCGAGTGGGCCGATGGCCGTGAGGGCTTGTAGTTCCATCCGCAAATATAGCAAAGCTCCCCTGTAGGTACGGGCGGGGCGGGGGGATGGGGCCACTGCCCTGGGGGCTAGCTGCCTAGCCGGAGTGCACGCAGCTGCACGTCCTGCTGCAGGAACAAGCTGGCATGGTCCTGAAAACCGGGTGTAAGGTCGCTTACCCAGAACTGGTGGCGGGGAACATCGGGTGTGCTGCGGAGCAGGCCACGCTGGGCAAGGTCTGTGGCCACCTCTGCGGCCACGGTTGCCGAAGAGGTGATAACGGACACCCCCGCCGGAAAGCTGTGGGCCAGCAGCTGCTGTATCTGCCGGGCGATCATGGGGTAGTGGGTGCAGCCTAGCACCAGGCTGTCGATAGAGGCAAAATAGCGGCGGTCCAGGTACGTAGCCAGCACCTCCTGCATTACGTGGGTATCCTTCCAGCCCTCCTCGATAAGCGGCACCAGCAGGGGGGTGGCCCGGGTGATCACCTGGGCATTGGGCTCCAGCTGATGTATACGCTCCTGGTAGGCACCACTTGCTACCGTGGTGCGCGTGCCTATTACACCAATAATCTTGCTGCTACTGACTGCCAGGGCTGCCTGTACCGCCGGGCTGATCACCTCGTACACGGGGATGGAGCCCGCGGCCTGCCGCACTACATCCAGGGCAACGGCCGTGGCCGTGTTACAGGCTATCACAATGGCCTTTACATCCTGGCTCACCAGATATTGGGTAATGGCGGTGGCATAGGAGCGCACCTGTGCCGGACTCTTGTCTCCGTACGGCAGGTGGGCGGTATCGCCTACATAGAGGATCTGCTCCTGCGGTAGCTCCTGCATCAGGGTCTGCACAATGGTAAGCCCCCCTATCCCGCTATCAAACACCCCAATGGGCCTGCTGTCATTCATTGTCCTTGCGTGCTTTCTGCTTGATTTGCTGATTACGCGCTACTAAACGAAATCGATAAGCGACTGAGGACAGGTGCAGCCTTCTGCCTATCCCCCCTCTCTGCCCCCGCAGTGGGCACGAAAAAGAGGAGGTACCAGCGGAGACGGACTACTTGCCGCCCGTACCGCTCTCGGGGGTGGTAGCCTCGGGCAGGCCTCCCTCTCCCTTCAGGCGTTTCTCCAGCTCGGGGGTTACCTCCACACCCAGCTTGCCCAGCAGGGGGATGGTAATATCGTGCTCCTCGGGCTGATACAGCAGCACCGATCCGCCGCCCAGCGTGGCATTGATGATGTAGCTATAGCCTTTCTCTTTGGCAATTCCGTCTATGGCTGCCTTCAGCTTATCTGCCAGGGGCTCTAGCAGCTCGCTGCGTTTTTTCTGCATCTGGCCTTCGGCATCGCCTATGTAGCCCTCTATCTCCTCCTGCAGCTTCACCAGCTCCTCCTGGCGCTTCTGCACCTCGGGCTGGGTGGCCGCAGCGCTCTGCGAAAACTCCTGTAGCTCCTGGTACTTACTCTGCAGGTATTGCTGCTTGATGTTGATGTTCTCCTGGTACTTCTGCTGTAGCGTGCGCAGCTGCTGGTCTATGCCCTTGTATTCGGGCATCATCAGCAGCACCACCTCGGCATTGGTGTAGCCTATTTTCATCTGTGCTAGCAGGGCCATGCCAGGCATAAGCAGCAGAGCCAGGATAAGGAGTTTTTTCATTGCAAATGCGACTTCAGGAAAAAATGAGGACAAAGATAGTTTATTTGGCGGAATCGGTACCGGGGGTAACACCCAGCTTCTGCATTACGGCTGTAGAGAGGTCGTTGCGCGGATCGGCGTAGAAGAGCACAGCCGAGCCCGCACGGTCCATCACCACATCCAGCCGGCGCTCAGCGGCTATCTGCTTTACGGCCTCGTACATCTTGTCTTGTATGGGCTTCATCTTTTCCTCGCGCTGCTTGAAGAGCTCGCCGTCGTAGCCGAATTTTTCTTTCTGGAAGGTCTTTGCCTCCTGCTCCAGCTGCATGATTTCGTCTTGCAGGCGCTTTTTATCCTCCTTGCTCAGTAGCACCTCCTTGGCGCGGTAGTCCTGATACTTTTGCTCGATGGCAGCGTACTGTGCATCCAGATTTTCCTGCCATTTCTTGGCCAGGTCGTCCATTTCGCGCTGCACGGCTTTATACTCGGTCATCTGGCCAAGGATACGCTGACTATCAATGTAACCAAACTTCTGAGCCTGGGCTGCGCCAGCCAGTAGGCTCAGTGCAAATAGAAAAACCAAACGTTTCATGATGGTGTGGGGGATTGGGTGAAACTAGAACTGCTGGCCAATAAGGAAGTGAAAGCGATTGGGCAAACCCCTTCCGGGTACCTGCTCATCAAAAGGCATAGCAAAATCCAGGCCAAGTAAGCCAAACATGGGCAGGAACAGGCGAATGCCCACGCCACCAGCGCGGTACATTTCGAAGGGATCGAAATCGCTGAAACTAGCCCATCCATTGCTGGCCTCCAGGAAGGTGTGAAACCACACGTTGGCGGCGGGCGATAGCACCACGGGCTGCCGTAGCTCCAGCGTGTACTTGCTGTACACGGTGCCCCCGCCATTCGGGCTGAGGAACTGCTCGTAGCCGCGGCCGGCTATGATTTCTCTGCCATCCAGGTTGAAGCCCGCCAGGCCATCGCCGCCTATGTAGAAGCGCTCAAAGGGAGATACACCCAGCTGTCGATTATAGGCACCCAGGAAGCCGAACATGGCACGGGGGTAGAGTACCAGCGGCAGCTTACCCTTGGTCAGGCGCATATAGGCCTCAGCCCTGAACTTCCACTTGTGGAACTCCAGAAACTGGTAGCGAAACTCAGACTCCACCTTGTCATAGTTGGTGTTATTGAATGCCGAGTAGGGAGGGGTGAACTCTACAGACAGTGAGATGGAAGAGCCCGTAGTGGGGAAGATGGGGCTGTTTGTGCTGGTCCGGTCTATGGTCTGCCGAATGCTGAAGATGTTGATGAAGCCATTGGGCACAGCGGGGAAGAAGTTTTGAGCGTTTCGTACGTGGTAGTAGCGGTAGCCCAGGGTGGTGAAAGAGCGGAAGTAGTCATCCGGCAGCTTCAGCCTCCGGCCCAGGTCTACCGATAGTCCGTAGATATTTACCCTAAACCGGCTGGAGGGTACGCTCTGTATACTGTAGTTGGTATTGATACCCAGGCTATTGGGCTTGTGGCCACCAAACCAGGGCTCCACAAAACCAATACTGTAGTTCTGAAATCCGCGGCCGTTTACCTGCATCTGTAGCGTAAGCTGCTGGCCATCTCCCTTGGGCACTGGCTGCCACCCGCCTCTTTTGAAGATGCGCCTGGAACTAAAGTTATTCAGCGTAACGCCTATGGTGCCTACCAGGCCCCCGCCTATGTTGTTTCCGTTATTTGCCTGTACCCGGCCACCCCAGCCAGCCTGGAAGAAGAGGCGGTCATTGGCCTTTTCTTCCACTTGGTACTTAATGTCTACCGTTCCCTTCTCGGGATTGGGCTCTGGCACTACATTCAGGGTTTGCTCATTGAAGTAGCCCAGCTGGATCAGCTCGCGCTGGCTACGGATGATTTCGGCCCGGCTAAAGCGGTTGCCCGGCAGGGTGCGCAGTTCCCGTATCACCACATAGTCACTGGTTACGGTATTGCCCTCCAGGATGATCCGATCATAGTAGGCGATAGGCCCCTCGAAGATCTGCATCTCCAGGTCTACCGAGTCTCCTGCCACAGCCAGCTCCACCGGCTCTACGCGGAAGAAGAGGTAGCCCTGATCTTGATACAGGCTGCTGATGTCAAAGCCCGCAGGATCGGCATACAGCCGCTTTTGCAGCTCCTTGTCGCTATACACATCACCCTTCTCCAGGTTCAGCAGGGTATCCAGGGTTCCGGTGGTGTACTTCACGTTGCCCTGCCAGGTGATGTTCCGGATGAAATACTGCCTACCCTCGTACATGTCCATCTCCACCGCTACCCTGCGCCTACCTGGCAGCGCATACACCGTATCACGGCGTATATCAGCATCTCGATAACCCTTTTCGTGCAGAAAATCGCGTATAGCCTGCTTGTCTTCCTCAAATTCCTTGGGCACAAACTTGCTGCGCTTGAAAATCCGGTAGATGCGACGCTCCTTCGTATTGGTCATTACGCCACGGAGCTGGCTCTCTGAGAACTTGCTGAGGCCATTTATGCGGATATCCGCCACCTTGTAGCGCTTGCCCTTGTCTACCTTGAGCAGGATAATGATGCCCTCTGGGCTGTTGGGGTCCTTTTCCACCTCCACATCCACCTGTGTTTGGTAATAGCCCTTCTCCTGGAAGTAGCTTTTTATGACCCGAATGGCATTTCGGCGCTTGGCATCGGTAAAGCGCTGGCCACGCACAAGCTTTATGTTCTCGCGCAGGTCATCGGCCTGCCCCTTTTTGATACCCCGGAAGGCGTATTTCGAGATTCGGGGCTTCTCCTCCACCACCAGGGTGATGAAGAGGCGCTGTGCCTCGTGCCGGTCTATGCGGATCTGTACATCGGCAAAGACGTTCTGCTTCCATATATTCCGGATGGCATCGGCAAACTGCTCGCCGGGTATATCAATGCTCTGGCCCAGCGTGAGGCCGCTCAGCGAACGCACGGCGTCTTCGCTGATGGTGCTGCCGTTGCCCTCAATGGCAATGCCTGCTAATACATAGGTGCCGGGAGATAGTACATCCTGGGCCCATACTACCTGCGCCAGGCTGACTAGCACCAGCCAGATGCGAACGCGTTTTGACATTAGGCTTGCAACTGTTCTGAGGTTTTTCCGAAGCGCCTCTCTCGCGCCTGGTAGTGCCGAATGGCATCGAAAAGGTCTTCGCGCCGAAAGTCTGGCCATAGCTTTTCGCACACATACAGCTCGCTGTAGGCAATCTCCCAGAGCAAGAAGTTTGAGAGGCGCATTTCGCCGCTGGTGCGTATAAGCAGTTCCGGATCGGGCATAAAGGACGTACTGAGGTGATGGCTTACAAGGGCGCTATCAATCTCCTCTGGTTTCAATTGGCCCAGCTGTACTTTGCGCGCCAGCGCTTGGCAGGCCTGTACCAAGTCGGCCCTACTGCCATAGCTGAGGGCCAGGGTTAGGGTTAGGGCCTGGTTTTTATCGGTTAGCGCCATGGCCTCCTGTAGCTCGCGCTGGCACCTGCCTGGCAGCGCTTCCAGGTTGCCAATGACCCGTAGCCGCACGCCGTTTTCATGCAAGAGATTTGCCTCCCTGCGCAGGGCACTTACCAGCAGCTGCATCAGTGCATTGATTTCGGTCTTGGGTCGATTCCAGTTTTCGGTACTGAAGGTGTAGAGCGTTAGATACGGTATGCCGATCTGCACACAGCCCTCTACCACATCGCGCACAGATTTCAGGGCCGACTTGTGCCCAAAGACCCGTAGGTTACCCCGCTGCTTGGCCCATCGGCCATTGCCATCCATGATGATGGCCACGTGCCGAGGCATCTTGTGGGGGTCCAATACGGGCTCTGTCATACGATTGGGTGTCGCGCGGCACAAAGATAGCAGAACCCAAACAAAACGGGCGCACAGCACTGAACTGTACGCCCGTTTAAAGCTTTTTTAAGTAAAACGTTAGAATTTCGGGCAGCGCTCGGGCTTATCCAGGATGTAGGACAGGGTGATGGTAGTAAAGGAATACCAGTCCTGGTTATTCTTATTACCCCGTATCTCTCCCGCAAAGCGCCAGGCACCGGGCCGCTCTCCGCTTATGGGATCGGGATCCAGGGCTGTGCCAAAGGCATTATACACGCTACGATCGCTAAACAGGGCAGCCTTGATCTGGCCTTGATCATAGAATTCCTGCAAGGGTACGTAAGCAGCTGTAGGACGCACTTGGCCGTTGGCAAACTGGAAGTCTTGGGGAGCAATATCTCCGGATACGTCATCGAGGTAATCCGTGAAGGTCTTACGGAAGCCCATCTCAAAGCGGATGTCCATACGGTCGTTCAGCTTTCGGCGTACGCCAAACCCAAAGGGGATAGAAATCTGCGTTAGGGAATAGGGCGTGTTGTAGGCACCGTTGGGGTCATTCAGCTGCTGGCCCTCTGTGCCCAGTGGCTGTAGGGGCACCCATTCGTTGGTGCTTTCAAAAAGACCGGGGAATCGATCTACCCATTCCTGACTTGGCTGCGCTTTGGGCGAAAAGTTAAACACAGCCAGACCGGTGAAGATATAGGGGCTCCAGTTGGGACGATAGCGGTAGTGGCGCTGTGTGGCGAAAAACTCATACACCAACTGCGCACTCACCTCTGTAATGTGCGAGCGGAAGCTGAGGTTTCGAACTTCGCGTGTAGGCTCATTACTCAGTTTATCCTTGGCACCTATCCAGCCCTGGCTGAACGCAAAGCGTACAAACATGTGGGGGTGGAAATGGTAGTTCAGCTGAGCAGTCATACCCGGGCGCAGTAGCACAATGGGATTTCCTATTTTTTCCTCTCCATCAAACGCGTTCCAGAAGTCGAACCCGTTATCATCCAGATCGCCCTGATAGTGAGACACCCCAATGCCTAGGCCGGCACTAAAGTAGTTGTAGCGCCGCTGTGCGTGTGCCTGCGTAGCAAAGAGCAGCAGAAAAGTTAGTAGAGCCAGGTTTTTTATCAATCGCATACGAATGCGGATTTTACGTTGTGGCCAAAGATATAAAAAATCAATAACAGGGCACTCAAATAGCAGGGAAAGTTCTAACAAAAAAACTTATGCCTTGTCGTATTGTCTTTGGCCCAGCTTGGCGGATAGATACTCGCGATTCATGCGAGCGATGTGGGTGAGCGAGATGCCTTTGGGGCACTCGGCCTCGCATGCGCCAGTATTGCTACAGTTGCCAAAGCCTTCGGCATCCATTTGGGCAACCATGGAGCGCACACGCTCGCGCTTTTCAGGCTGGCCCTGGGGCAGTAGCGAGAGGTGGCTTACCTTGGCCGATACAAAGAGCATGGCCGAGGCATTCTTGCATGCAGCTACGCAGGCACCGCAGCCTATGCAGGCAGCAGCCTCAAAGGCAAAGTCGGAGATCGGCTTGGGAATCGGAATCTGGTTGGCTTCGGGGGCAGTGCCGGTGTCTACGCTCACAAAACCACCAGCCTGCTGAATACGGTCGAAAGCCGAGCGGTCTACCACCAGGTCCTTTACCACCGGGAAGGCGCGAGCACGCCAGGGCTCCACCACAATGTGATCGCCCGCCTTGAAGGCACGCATGTGCAGCTGGCAGGCCGTGGTGAGTGCCTGTGGCCCGTGTGCCCGTCCGTTTATGTACATACCACAGCTACCGCATATACCCTCTCGGCAGTCGTGCTCAAATTCCACAGGCTGCTTGTTGCTCTTAATCAGCTGCTCATTCAGCACATCCAGCATCTCCAGGAACGACATGTCGGTAGAGATGTCCTTCAGCGGATAGGTTTCAAAGCTTCCTTTCGCCTTGGCATCGGGCTGGCGCCATACTTCTACGGTGATATCAATCTTTTTGTTCATGGCTCCTTTACTATTTATAGCTACGTTGTACCAGTTTCACGTTTTCGAAAGTTAGCTGCTCTTTGTGGAGCTCCCAGTCATCTCCCCGCCGCTCCCAGGCTGCCGCATAGGCGTAGTCGTCGTCATTGCGCACAGCCTCGCCTTCGGCACTCATATATTCTTCGCGCAGGTGGCAGCCGCAGCTTTCCTTGCGGTGCAGGGCGTCCTTTATCATCAGCTCGCCCAGTTCCAGGAAGTCCGCCACTCGGTTGGCCTTTTCCAGGCTCTGGTTCAGGCTGGCAGCACTGCCTTGCACATTCACGTCCTTCCAGAATACCTCGCGCAGGGCACGGTACTGATCCAAGGCCGCGCTTAGGTCGGCTTCGTTGCGGGTAATGCCGCAGTTGTCCCACAGGATCTTACCACTCTGGCGGTGTATCTCATCCACCGTCTTACTGCCACGGATGCTGAGCAGCTTTTCCAGGCGCTCGGTGGTTTCGCGTTCCGCATCCTGGTAGGCAGCCCCGGCGATGTCGTCTTTTTTGTAGTCCACCCCAGCCAGGTAGTCGCCTATGGTGTAGGGGATCACAAAATAGCCATCGGCCAGCCCCTGCATCAGGGCACTGGCACCCAGGCGGTTTGCGCCATGGTCAGAGAAATTGGCCTCACCCAGGGCAAACAGCCCGGGTATGTTGGTCATCAGGTTATAGTCTACCCACAGGCCCCCCATGGTGTAGTGCACAGCGGGGTAGATCCGCATGGGCACCTCATAGGGGTTCTCGTCGGTTATCTTCTGATACATCTCGAAGAGGTTTCCATAGCGGGCCTCTATCACATCGCGCCCCAGGCGCTGTATGGCATCGCGAAAGTCCAGGTAGACAGCCAGGCCACTCTCTCCCACCCCTTTGCCCTCATCGCACTGATACTTGGCGTTTCGGCTGGCCACATCGCGGGGCACCAGGTTGCCGAATGCGGGATAGATTCGCTCCAGGTAATAGTCGCGCTCCGAGTCTGGAATGCTGTTGGGGTGCCGTTTGTCTCCTGCTTGCTTGGGCACCCACACGCGGCCATCGTTTCGCAGGCTCTCGCTCATCAGGGTCAGCTTGCTCTGGTAGTCGCCGCTAACGGGTATGCAGGTGGGGTGTACCTGTACGAAGCTGGGGTTGGCAAAGTAGGCGCCCTTCCTGTGGGCACGCCAGGCAGCGGTAGCATTACTGTGCTTGGCATTGGTACTCAGGTAGTAGGCATTGCCGTAGCCGCCTGTGCACAGCAGCACTGCGTGGCCAAAGTGGCGCTCCACCTTGCCACTCACCAGGTCTCGGGTTATGATGCCCTTGCACACGCCGTCTACCACCACAATGTCCATTAGCTCGGTTTTGGTGTAGCTCTGCACCTGGCCGGTAGCGATCATGCGGTTCAGGGCACTGTAGGCACCCAGTAGCAGCTGCTGGCCTGTCTGGCCCCGTGCGTAGAAGGTACGACTAACCTGGGTGCCCCCAAAGGAGCGGGTGGTGAGGTAGCCGCCATACTCGCGGGCAAAGGGTACGCCCTGGGCCACGCACTGGTCTATGATGTTTACCGATACCTCGGCCAGGCGGTGCACATTGGCTTCGCGGGCACGAAAGTCGCCTCCTTTTACGGTATCATAAAACAGGCGGTGGATGCTATCGCCGTCATTCCGGTAGTTCTTGGCCGCATTTATGCCACCCTGGGCTGCAATAGAGTGGGCACGGCGCGGGCTATCGTGGTAGGTAAATACCTTCACATTGTAGCCCAGCTCGGCCAGAGAGGCGGCAGCAGAAGCACCTGCCAGGCCGGTGCCTACCACCAGGATGTCCAGCTTCCGCTTATTGTGGGGAGCCACCAGCTTGATGGAACCCTTGTGCTTGGTCCATTTGTCGGCCAGGGGGCCGTCGGGTATTTTTGAATCCAGGATAGCCATAACTGTGAGGTTAAAATAAGCCGGAACTTGCAATAAGGAAATACATGGGCACGGCGGCAAAGCCGGCCGGAACCAGTATGGCAAAGCCGTAGCCAATGGCTTGCACCGTTTGGGTTACCTTCTTGTTTACCTGCCAGCCCAGAGACTGGGTGGCACTCTGCACCCCATGTGCCAGGTGGAAGGAGAGGAAAACCATGGACAGGATGTAGAAAATGGAATACACCATCCCTAAATTACCTGCGGTGAAGGTGAAGACTACTACCGAATACAGATCGCCGGGGGCAAAACCATTCTGCTCCCACAGGCCCAGTACCTTGTACTTCACAAAGAAGCCGAATAGGTGAAGAATCAAGAAGATCAGTAGCAGGATGCCGCTCCATTTCATAAAGCGGCTGTAGAAGGTGCTGTTGGCAGCACCCGCATTGCGCTTATACTTTACCGGGCGGGCCTGGCTATTCTGCATGGCCAGGCGTAGGCCCTGTACGATGTGCAGAAAGAAGGCGAGAAAGATAACCGCCTCGGCCAGATAGATGGCCGGATTGGAGGCCATGAACTCGGCATATTCATTGAAAGCGCGTCCACCGTCCTGCTTCAGCAGCATCAGGTTGCCACTCAGGTGGCCAACGAGAAACAGGCAAAGCCCAAGGCCTGTGGTCGCCATCAGCACTTTCTTACCGATACTGGCCCGGAGTATGGGCCGATCTACTTTTACTTCCATCTTCTTTTATCTTTTTATGCGAACAAGATACAAGCCAATTTCAATACAAACCTACAAACCAAAAGGGGCGCGGGGATGGCATTTCGGGAACACGTCCGAAATTTAGATTCATTCTAAATAAAATGCCCGCCCAGGTATCCAGGTTTGGCACATCACAGTCCGATCAGGCGCCTCCAGCCGGGTCGGGGCCGGGCCGGGTCGGCCTGAGCAGCCAGCCAGGACTGTAGATCCGCCTGCTGCGCACTATACAGCTCGGCACGCGCGGCAAAGCTGCCGTGGCCGGCCAGGTAGGGGCCAATGTGGGCCATCACCCCGGGCTTATGCTGCCAGTAGTGGTATAGGAAGGGAGCCGCAGGCCTGCGTGGGCCCGCCTGCTGTAGCACGTAGCTCACTGCCAGCTGTTCCATCACATGCTTGGGGTAGGCAGCATACAGCACATCGGTCAGGGCCAGCATCCAGCCCAGCAGGTCTGCACGGCCCGGGGGCAGGCCTATTACCCCTGCATTCCACATCTCGGTATCCGGGCCTATTTGCAGGGGCGCGCCTACCAGCGTAAAGCGGTTTCTACGCGCAAAGCGTGCCACCTTGCGGGGCAGGATGCCGTTGGGCCGGGCCAGGCTGTACTCGTATTCATGCTGATAGAAAACCCCCTCCTGCTCGATGGCCGCCAGGGCCGGGCGCGGGTCCTGCACAAAAAAGGTATCGGTATCCAGGTAAAAAAGGGCGTGCCCCTCTCGGGCGGCGTGGCGTAGCACCTCCAGCTTTACCCGGTGCACAAACTGCTGGGGCCCCGCCCAGTCGGCCAGCTGCCCGGGGCTGAGGGCCACCGGCTGGATGTGTGGCCAAGCGGCATACTGCCGGGCGAGTGCCTCGGGCTGATCCGTATACAGCCGGATGGGCCACTGCGCCCAGGCATCGCCCAGCTGGTGGTAGAGGCTATGCAGGCAGTAGTGCGCCTGTGCATAGATGTCGGGCCGACCGTACACCTGTAGTACAAAGGATAACGCCATGGTGCAAAGCTAGGCTTTTCGGGCACTGTGTGAGCGAGAGAAACCGGTACATAGCGCTAGAAACTGCACCATTCTATCCAAATATCCGTTTATTGGACATGAAACAGATATTGTTTGGGCTACTGGCAGGCTGCCTGGCCTGCCAGGCACAGGAGAAAACGGATACTTATTCCTATAATGCAGATATGGACCTACCAGCAGGTACGGAAACGGCCACCTTCGGGAGCGGATGCTTCTGGTGCACAGAGGCGATCTTTCAGCGCACGGCAGGGGTGCTGCGGGTGCGCGCTGGCTACGCCGGCGGACACGTAAAAAACCCCAGCTACCAGGCGGTGTGCGGGGGCACCACCGGCCATGCCGAGGTAGTGCAGGTGGACTACGACCCCAAGGTAATTGGCTATGACGAACTGCTGGAGATATTCTGGAAGACGCACGACCCCACTACCCTAAACCGCCAGGGCAATGATGTGGGGACGCAGTACCGGTCGGTTGTGTTTTACCACACCGAGGCACAAAAAGAAACCGCCGAGGCCTACCGCGCAAAGCTGGACAAGGCCCACATCTGGAAAGACCCCATTGTAACGGAGATTAGCCCGATCAGTAACTTCAGTGTGGCAGAGGACTATCACCAGAACTACTACAACCAGCATGGCAGCCAGCCCTACTGCAGTTATGTAATCACCCCCAAGGTGGAGAAATTCAAGAAGGTGTTCGCCGACAAACTCAAGCAGACCCCCTAGCGGGTGGCATGCCCCGCTGTGAGATTTCTTGTGGGCGGCATCTTGTTCTTATCTAGTATTCTACGGAAGGTGCAAAAAAGAGCCACCTGCTGGGGCCTATGGGGACTGAACCCCTATCTCACCAGCATCAGCGTACGGATCAACTCGCGCGTGCCACCCTGGCAGTCGGGCACCTGGATGTGCACCACGTAGGTACCCTCGGGCGCATCGGTGCTGCCGTCCGTGCCACGCCAGGGCTGGCTGCCCGTGTACACCAGCTGGCCCCAGCGGTTGAAGACCTGCAGGCGGTAGGCGCCATCCAGGTAGCTGGCGGGCGGGTAGGTGTCGTGCA
>JAJTIE010000032.1 GCA_021300195.1 Bacteroidota bacterium
ACGTACTGGTTCCAGTGGCTGGCATACAGGCTCTGGATGAGCTGTAACTCGCCCACATGGGTGCCTCGGTACGTGCGCAACGAATCGGCCACCTGGTCTACCAGGGTATAGGTGCTTAGTTTTGCCTTTTCTTGTCCCTCGGCCGTGGTGTGGCTATCGCCCAGGTGCTGCTGGATAAGGTGGAGGGTAATGTTGCCTGCGCCAGACTGATAACGGCCCATACGCGGCCTCCACTGTATGCTGTGTAGCTCGATAAAGGCTGCGGGCCAGGTATACAGATGATCGACATTGGTTTCTGGCTGGCCGTTGTAGCGATCTACATACCTGAGGCCTAGCTGCTGTAGGCGGGCTGATAATTCGGTAATGATAGCTTGCATGTTTGATGCTTGGGGTTAGGGGTTGAGAATAGGAGAAATTGTTTGCGGTGCTGTTTGTGTGTGTGTTTGTAAGGAGGTAGCTTGTATTGCAAGTACGTGGCGGCAGGCAGCGGGCGCAAGACATTTTTTTGAGAGCGGTGGGCGCGTGCAGTGCCTGTGATAGGCGGGGCACGCGGCACCCGCGCAGGTTGTATGACATTTTGGGGAAATCGTGTAGGGAAATAAGGTAGAAGGAGGAGGAGTACCCGGAAAAGATGCTCGCAAAGGGAACCGCCGCAAAGCAATCGCAAAAGCCTGCTCCTGGCAAATAGCCCTTATTCATTGGGGCAGAATCCGTACCGGGAGCGTCAGCTTTCGGTATCGGTACTGTACAGACGGGTAGAAAGGCAGCCTGCCAAGCGGGGTTCAGGCAGAAAAAAACGCATCTGCAGTGCTTTCAATTTTTTTTGAAAATAGAAACCCCCCTCGGTATCTTTGTGGTTAGGAAGAGAAGGACAAAACGGGTGCCCCGTACCCACAAATGTGTTTATCATGGAAGCCTATACCCCCTACATAGCCGAGGCCAAGCTGAGCACGGAGGAGCTGCAGATATGGCAAAAGGTGCGTGCAACACAGCGGCTTACCGATGCCGATGCCCTGTATCTGTACAACAGCCACAACCTGCCCTATCTGGGTATGCTGGCACACCATGTACGCACGCGGCTGCATGGCAAGCACACGTATTTCAACCGAAACTTCCACATCGAGCCTACCAACATCTGCATCTATACCTGTGCGTTCTGCGCCTTTGCGCGCCGCCCGGGCGAGGAGGGCGGCTGGGAGTACCGGCTGGAGGAGATAGAAGACCAGGTGCGGGCCTACGAGGGCAAGCCCATTACCGAGGTGCACATAGTGGGGGGCGTGCACCCCAAGCGGGGCGTGGAGTACTATGGCGAGATGATCCAGCGTATAAAGGCCATCCGGCCCGGCATACACGTGAAGGCCTTTACGGCTGTAGAGCTGCGCGTGATGTTTGCCCGCAGCAAGATGACGACGGAAGAAGGCCTGCTGGCCCTGCGGGCGTATGGGCTGGATAGCCTGCCGGGTGGGGGGGCAGAGATCTTTCATCCGGACATACGCAGCAAAATATGCGACACGAAAGCCGACACCGAAAACTGGCTGAGCATACACGAAACGGCACACCGCCTGGGCATACCCAGCAACTGCACCATGCTGTATGGCCACATAGAACAATACGAGCACCGCGTAGACCACCTGAGCCGCCTGCGCGAACTGCAAGACCGCACGGGCGGCTTTAATACGTTTATCCCACTGAAGTTTCGCGACGACAACAATGAGCTGAGCTACGTGGGAGAGACCACCCTGATAGAAGACCTGAAAAATTATGCCGTGTCTCGCCTCTATCTGGATAATATTGCCCACCTAAAGGCCTACTGGCCCATGATAGGCCGCGAAACCACCCAGATGGCCCTAAGCTATGGGGTAGATGACGTGGATGGTACCATAGACGATAGCACGCGCATATATAGCATGGCAGGCAGCGAGGAGCAAACCCCCGCCATGAGCACCCTGGAGCTGATTCACCTGATCAAGCAGGCTGGTTTCCAGCCCATAGAGCGAGACACCCTGTACAATACCCTGCACGACTATAGTGTGGAGGAGTTTGCCGAAATGGCCGTATAGCCCCACACCAGCCCATCTGTTGTACCAAGTCTTGTACCAAGCATGAACCCCCTCCGCCTGTATTTGTTTCGGCATGGCCAAACGGACTATAACCAGCAGCAGATCATGCAGGGAGGGGGGATAGATAGCGACCTGAACGAGGCAGGACAGCAGCAGGCCCGGGCCTTCTTTGAGTATTACAAAGAAACCCCCTTTGTGGCCTGCTACAGCAGTGGGCTGCGGCGCACACGCCAAACCCTGAAGCCCTGGGCCGAAGTGGGGCTGCGGCCCGTGCCGCTGCTGGAGCTAAACGAGCTATGCTGGGGGGTGCTGGAGGGCAAACAGCGCGATCCACAAGTAAACCAGCTGCTCAGCCACGCCATACAGACCTGGAGTGGCGGCGACACGCACTACGCCGTGCGCGGTGGCGAAAGCCCCGAGCAGGTGTGGGCACGCCTGGCCCCGCGCATGGACTACCTGCTGCAGCAGCACACACAGGGCAATGTGCTGATCTGTACCCATGGCCGCACACTGCGCATCCTGCTGTGCCAGCTGCTGGGCTATGGCCTGCCGCAGATGCAACTATTTGCCCACACCAATACAGGCCTCAACATCCTGCGCCGCAGTGGCGACCGTTTTATACCCGAGCTCATTAACGATACCGCCCATTTGTCATGACCCGCGTGTGCGCCGTTTCCTACCTGAATACCAAGCCCTTTCTGGAGGGGCTAAAGCAGGCCTTTGACCCCGGGGAACTGGCCGTGGACCTGCGGGTACCCTCGGCATGCGCCGAGGCCTTTGCCCAGGGGCAGTGCGAGCTGGCCCTGGTGCCCGCAGCTAGCCTGCTGCTGCTAGAGGAACCCCAGCTGCTACCCCACTACTGCATAGGGGCCGAGGGGCAGGTAGACAGCGTGTATCTATTCAGCCAGGTGCCCATACAGGAGGTGGAAACACTGAACCTGGATGCCCATAGCATGACCAGCAATGCGCTGGCGCGCATCTTGCTACGCGAGCTGTGGCAGTGCCCCGTAGCATTTACGCACCACGACTGGCAACAGGCTATAGGGGGCACCACAGCCGGGGTGGTAATAGGCGACAAAGCCGTGGCTGCCAAGGCACAGTACCGCTATGCCTACGACCTGGCAGCGGCCTGGCAGCAGCTCACGGGCCTGCCCTTTGTCTTTGCCGTATGGGTGTACGAAGCCAGTAGGATAAGCCAGCCCATGCTTGCACGCATCCTGGCCGCCTTTGCCCAAGGCCTGGCCCGGCGGCAGCAGGTAGCCCGCCAGTGGGCACCCCGTTTTTCGTTAAGCGAGGAACAGGCGCGGCACTACCTGGAGCACAGCATCAGCTATAACCTGGACGCGGCCAAGCAGCAGGCGCTCGATCTATTTCTGCAAAAGGCCAAGCCGCTTATGCAGATAGGCCAGGCCGACCGATAAGCCCCACAGCCCGGTTGGTATCCCTACTCGGCCAGCAAGCGGCGGATGATCTCATCTGCCGTAATGCCATCGGCCTCAGCGTTAAAGCTGGGTACGATGCGATGCCGCAGGGCGGGTAGCGCAATAGCCTCCACATCCTCTATATCGGGCGAATACTTGCCCCGCATAAGCGCATGCGCCTTGGCCCCCAGTACCAGGAACTGGCTAGCCCGCGGGCCTGCCCCCCAGCTGAGTAGATCGCGCACCCAGCCCGGCGCCTGTGGGGTGGTAATGCGGGTTTTACCCACCAACTGCACGGCATATTCCACCACGTTTTCAGCCACTGGCACCTTGCGCACCAGGTCCTGATAGGCCAGGAGGTCCTCCACCTTCAGTATGCTGTTCAGCTCTACTGCCCGGTCGCTGGTGGTGGCCTTTACGATCTCTAGCTCTTCAGCCGGGCTTGGGTAGTCCACTTTCAGGTTGAACATAAAGCGGTCCAGCTGGGCCTCGGGCAGGGGATAGGTGCCCTCTTGTTCTATGGGATTCTGGGTAGCCAGCACAAAGAAGGGATTACCCAGGGCCATGGTGGTGCCAGCCACGGTTACGCGCCGCTCTTGCATGGCCTCCAGCAGGGCCGCCTGGGTTTTGGGCGGGGTGCGGTTTATCTCATCGGCCAGCACGATGTTGGCGAAAATAGGCCCCCTGATAAAGCGGAAGTGCTTTTCCCCGCTTGCTTGGTTCACCTCCAGCACCTCCGAGCCCAGGATGTCTCCGGGCATCAGGTCGGGGGTAAACTGAATACGGCTGAAGCTCAGGCTCATGGTTTGAGACACCGTGCTTACCAGCAGTGTCTTGGCCAGGCCCGGCACCCCCACCAGTAGGGCGTGGCCCCTGCACAGGATGGCAATCAGCATCTGGTCCACCACTTCCTGCTGGCCTATGATGGCCTTTCCTATCTCGGCACGCAGTGCCTGCAGCGTACCCGCCAGCTCATCGGCCAGGGCTACTTCATTTTTTACTTCTTGGTTATTCATGGACGTACCCAATTGGTCAATGCCTGGCTACAGGCCTCATCTCTTAGTTCGATATACACTTCCCCCCGCACTTTTTTCAGCCAACCCTCCAGAATCTCATTTTGCTTGGCCGTGAGGGCTGCGCCATGAAATTTTTGATAGTCTTGCTCCAGGGTAGCCTCATGGGGTGCGTAGCGGCGTATCAGGTAGATAAGCTTGTAGGCTTTTTGCACCTGTATGCCTTGCTTATCTATAAACTCTATCGGCTTGGATATCTCACCCGGCTTTAGCCGGTCTATCTCCAGAAATACGTCGCTCTCCAGCTGCTCCATGGGGATGCGGTACTCGCCCGATCGGCTGCGGAGGCGTCCGCCCACATCCTTGCTCTGCCGGTCTTCGCTATACTGCACCGCTGCTTTCGTAAAACTCAGGGTATCCTCCGTCAGGATACGCTGGCGCAGCTCCTCTATCCGGGCTTTCGCTTTTTGCTCATCCACGCTCTCTATCCGGGGCGATAGCAAGATGTGTCGTGCATCAATGCAGTTGCCGATTCGTTTTTCCAGCTTGATGATGTGGAAGCCAAAAGGCGACTCGAAGATCTCGCTCACCTCGCCTGGGCTCAGGCCGTAGGCTACTTCCTCAAACTGTGGCACCATGTCTCCGCGGCAGAAGCGGGGGAGCATGCCCCCGTTGTTTCGGCTCCCGGGATCTTCGCTAAAGGCGCGTGCTACCGACTCAAAGGGCTCGCCCTCTACCAGCACCATGTTTCTGAACGTCTGCAGGCGCTCGCGGGTGCGCTGTTTGCTTTCATCCGAGGGCACAGGCTTGATGATGATCTGGGCCAGCTCCAGCTCGGCGGGTAGGTAGGGCAGGCTGTCGCGGGGTATGCTGCGGTAGTAGTCCTTAACCTCGTTTGGGGTAATGGTGGCATCGTTGTAAATCTTGTTCCGCATGTTCTGGGCCAGCAGCTGATCCTTTATCTGGGGGCGCAGGCCCAGCTTGAACTGCAGGTAAGACTTACCCGCCACTTCTTCGATGGCCTCGCGCGAGCCGAGCTGGCGCTCCATGGTGGACAGCCGGCGCTCTACCTCCGCATCCACCTGGTCATCGCTTACCTCCAGGCTGTCTATCTTGGCCTTTGCCAGCAGCACCTTGCCCACCAGCACCTCCTCCAGCACAGTGCAGCGCAGGGTACCGTCGTCCTTCTGTCCGCTTTTTTTGAGGTAATCAATTTGTGCATCCAGTTCGCTGGAGAGGATAATTTCATCGTCCACAATACCCAGGATGCGGTCTCCGGCCAGGGCCTGCGCCCGGCCGGCGGTGGGCAGGCAGCCTAGGGTACAGAGCAGGGCCACGTACAGGCCCAGCAGCCTGCTGCTACAGCTGCGCATCTTCCAGGATTTTCTTTTCATAGGCTCTGATAAAGTCTCGTGCCTTAATGTCGAGTAAGTTACGTTTAATTTTAGCACGTACCATAGCCAGGGGCAGTCGCTCTCCGGGTGCTAGCCTCAGGCGTATGCCAAAGGCGTGGTAGCGCATCCCCGCTGGGGCATAGCTGCTTTTGTAGAGGGGGCCATGCTGGCTGCTCAGGCGGTCCAGATCGGTCCAGCCCGTCTGCTCGCCTATCCGGCGCAGCTGGGTGGCGGTAGCCAGTGCAGAGGGCAGCTCCATCTCGGCCTTGTGGATTGAGCACCATTCTCTAAGCCGAATATGATCCGCTACAGCCTGGCTGCACAGCAGGGCGAGCACGTCTGGCGGTAAGGGATCGGGGCTGTGAATATAGGTATACAAAAAAAGTACATTGCTGGCCCGGTAGGCATCTATGTGCTGCTGGTAGTAGTGCAGGATTTCCTGGTCGTCTATCCGGAACTGCTGGCTAGCCAGCAGGTGCTGCTGCATTTCGCTGATCATCAGCCGGCGGGCCTGGGCCTGCATGCGTGCCCGTATCTTCTCGCTTACATCGGGTAGCAGGCTACGGGCATGGGCAGCCAGCAGCACCTCGCGGCGCCAGTTTTCTACATACTGTTGCGCAAAGTCTGCACTGTCCTGGCCTGCCAGCTCGGCCGGCACCACTGCTGCCACCTCCGAGGCCAGCAGCTGCTGGCCCGCCTCCTCTGCAATGGTGGGATCGGACGTACAGGCCGACAGGGGCAGGGTTAGGCTAATTATAGAGCTTGCCCAGCACTTTTTCATTTACCGTGGCAGGATAGCGTTTTGCCAGCTCGTCTAGCCAAGCCTGTTCCAGCTGATTCTGGTAGTCCGATATCACCTCCGATCGGGCTTCCTCCAGGGTTTTCGGGCCGGGGGGTATGTGCTCCATGAGGTAGAAGAAGGACCATTGGTTATCCTGCTTTTCGGGCTCGGTCATGTATCCTACGGGCTTTGCTGCGTAGTCAGCCGTTGCGGCCTTTTCTACGGAGAAAATCAGCTCGCTTGAGCGCACATTCAATTGCTGGAGAACAATGTAAGCATTGGCGCTGTCTGTGCGTCCCGTCTGCTGCAGTTTGGCTACTACTTTTTTCAGCTCGCTGCTGTCGGGCCCCAGGTACTCCATCATGCGCACACGCTGGCCACCCTGGTACTTGTCTCGGTGCAGTGTGTAGTAGCCTGCCAGGCCGGCACTGTCCTCCACAGCCCGGCGCCACACTTTCTGCTCGGTAACGGTGAAAAGCAAAATGCCGTCTCGATACTCCTGCATCAGGTAACCAAACTCCGGGTAACGTTTGGCCAGCTGCTGCTCCTCATAGCCCATCAGGCGGTCTTTGGCTAGTTCGGCCACATCCTGGTCTATGGCCTTTTCCAGTGTGAGGCGGCTCACACTCCTGCCGCGGTTTTGGGCATTTTGGGCTAGCAGATCCTCCACGGTTGCTTGCTGGCCGGCAAAGCTGAAGAGTGTGGCCGCACGTAGGGTTTCGGATATCTCGGTACCTGGGTAATCAGGCTTCTGGTAGTCTGGTTTGGCGGTTTGCTTCAGTTCATTCAGCGTGGCCTCGTTCAGGCTAAAACTGTATTGTCGTTTCAGGCGATCGATCAGCTCCTGTTCCGCAATTTTTGCACGTGCATCTCTGGAAACGCGGGCCTTGAAGTCTGCCCGTACTTGCTCCAGGCTTGGTGCCGCCTCGGGCCCCTCCACCACCATCACGTGGTAGCCATAGGGGCTGGTGAAGGGCTGCGACAGCTCGCCCGGCACCTGGGTGTATTTGCGATCCTGCAGCGCAGGCACGCCTATGTAGCGGTCGCCCAGGTTGCCGCCCCGGTCTTTGGTATTGGGGTCGTCGCTGTATGCGGCAGCCACCTCGTCCCAGCTGCTGCCAGTACGCAGCTTCTGGTAGGCCTCATATACACGGGCTACGGCGGCCAAGCTATCCTTGGCCGCGTAGATCTTTCCCCAGCGCACCAGCAGGTGGCGCACCGTGCGCATGCCCGTTACGTCCATGCGGTCGTGCACCTTAATGAGGTGGTAGCCAAAGTCTGTGCGAATGGGGGCACTTACCTTGCCCACGGGCGTGCCGTAGGCGGCGCTTTCAAAGGGGTACACAAAGTCGAAAACGGAGAACCAGCTCAGGTAACCCTGGTTCTGGCGTGCGCTGGGGTCTTCGCTTTCGGCCTGCGCCACGGCGGCAAAGTCTTCGCCACCCTCCACCACACGCTTGCGCACGGCCAGGGCACGCTGGTAGGCGGCCAGGGTGTCTGCCGGGCTGGCATCCCGGGGCACATTCACCAGGATATGGCTTACCTTCATGGCCGCCTGGCTACGCCGGTGGGCCTCGGCTATCATGTCATTCAGCACCTCCTTCTCTATCAGGTAGGGCTGGGCCAGCTGCTTCAGGTATCCGGCCAGCTCTTGCTGAAAAGCCCGGGTGGTATCTATGCCCTGGGCCTCAGCATCCATCACCTTGCGTCTAAACTTGATGTAGAGGTCCAGATAATCACGATACGCGGCCTGTCCCTTTGTTGCCGCATCGGCATACCCGCCATTGTTTTTTTGAAATACGTACTCGAACTCGTCTTTGTACACCGTTCCGCCGTTTTCAAACTGAATGAGGGGCTTGCGCTGCTTGGCTGCTGCCTTTCCCTGGGCAGAAGCCGTAGTACAGATGCCAGTAGCGAAAACCAGGAGCAACAGTGCTGGAAGCGTAAAGCGCCGCATAGGGGTCCAATTCATCGTTATCATTTTGTTGTAGTGACCATACAGCCGGATTGACACCGGAGGGGCATGCAAAAATAAGATAGCCCGCGTAACAAACGCGACCTCGGCAGATTTTATTCCGTGTAAGGGTGTAGCGAGCGGGGTCGCGCCCAGCCTACCCCCCAAAAAAATATGGGCACGCCTGGCAGCCGATAGGCCCAGCGTAGTGCTTCGAAAGCCCCCGCTAGGGATACACAAAAAAGGGAACTTCACCAGAACCATCTGCTGCAAGCCTTGGTATGGGGGCTATACTGAACGGGGTGTAAGCTTCCCCGAAAACTGAGCCATTCGAATGAGAGACGGGGGAAATTTAGCTGACTGGCTTAGACTCAGAATAGGGTTAGATAGTTGAATGCTCTTTTGGGGAGGGGCGGTGGTAATTGCAATAGTGCGACCATATTTCTGGCTAAGATTCTTAACCCGGGCGGGCTTAGGCTTTGCCTCCCCAGGCTTCCGTGCTTCGCGTCCCTGCCCAGCAGGCCCTGCTCACTTTCCCCCGAGAAAGAAAAAAGCCTCAAAACAGGCTGTAGAGGCCGATTTTGAGGCTGGAAGTGGAGGATAAGGGAGTCGAACCTTTAGCCCTTATGAACTTTATTGAATTCTCCAAATATTGCGTTTAAGGTCATTACGACCCTATATTGGGTTCGATTTGTGGGTTCGAGAGAAAATGAAGCCCCCATTTTTTGACTAACGTATTGACTAACAGAATGGCAACCATCAACTTTTATTTGCACCCGAAACGAGACCTGCAAGGCGACCAACTCATCATTTTGGTCGTGCAGCACAAAGGCCAAAAGCTTAACCACAGTACCGGAATAAAATTAAGTGCGAAGAACTGGGATAAACGGCATCAACGTGTAAAGCCACAAGCCCGTTTTGCGCTAAACCAAAATCTGCTGCTCAATAATTTACGCGACAAAGCACAGAATGCCATCCTGCAGCTGCGTATGCAGGGAACGGAGCCCACTGTGGCCAATATACGCGGCGTGATGTTTCCTCAAAGCGAAGAGGTAGCGAAGGTATTGCCTAGTCTGAATAAGTTCATTGAAAGCCACCGGAGTAGCCACAGCTTGGGTTTTTTGAACAAGTATAATACGCTTTATACGGAACTGGAAGCCATAGGGGGGCCAGAGGCGAGTGGACTTCATTTTACCCAGCTAGATGCAACTTTTATGGAGCGATATCACCATTATCTGCTGGAGGTAAAGCAGAACACCAACAATACCATTGCCAAGAAGTTGGGCTTTTTGCAGGCATTTTTGAATTGGGCGGCAAAAAACAAGCTGACCATTCAAAATGAATTGCCGGAGATACAGCTGCCGCCCAAACGCAGGGCTGTACACATTGCCCTAACACGGCAGGAGCTGGAGCGCTTGGCCTGTTTGCCACTAGGCGAGCTCCCAAAACTGGAGCGTGTGCGCGATGTGTTTTGCTTTGGGTGCTATACGGGTCTGCGGTACTCTGATATTGAGAACCTGAAGCCGGAGAATGTCGTGGAACTGTCCCGAGAGGTGGGTGCCACTACAAGGGGGCTACGCATCCACATGGTAAAGACCCAAGACTTTCTAACGGTTCCGCTCATACCGCAGGCGCTGGGGCTGCTGGAGCACTACAACTACCACCTGCCCGTTATAAGCAACCAAAAGACAAACAAGTTTTTGAAGGAGCTGGGGCAGCTTGCAGGTCTGGACACGCCTGTACAACAAGTGCGCTTCAGGGGGCGTGAGCGCATAGAAAATACTCTGCCCAAGTATGAGTTGCTCACTACCCACACAGCCAGACGCACTTTTGCCACCCTTTCGGCATCCGGGGGTATGAATCTTGTGATACTTCAGCGCATATTGGGCCATGCCAACATCAAGCAAACAATGGAGTACATCAAAGAGGTGGAGGGTGCCAAAATAACCGAAATGGAAAAGGTATGGGGCGGACTAGATGACTAGGCGCAACGATTGTTGCTGTGATGGATTTAGCTGTACGGCTAGCCTACCCTACTCCTCGGCCCTGGTTACCGCCGGGTTTTTGGGTGCCTCTGCTTTGTATCTGGAAGTAATCTGCCACTCCGCTGGAAGTAATCTGGACGGTGCGCCATTGCCATACCAGTAGGCCGTCAAGTCCCACTCAGGACGATTAGGGGAGCATTGCGTCCGCATGGGCACTTTGTTTGTCAGGGGCACATTCAAGCGCATGCATTTGCCACTTTTAGAATATCTTGAGGCGTTAAAATTGCACGAAAACGAAAGTTATGGCCAAGAAGGAGAAAGATCTAAGCCCGCAGCAGCAGGAAGACGACATGCGCAAAATGCTGTGGGCATCGGCAAACAAGCTGCGGAGCAACATGGATGCGGCCGAGTACAAGCATGTGGTGCTGGGCCTTATCTTCCTGAAGTACATCAGCGATGCCTTTCTGTACCTGTACCAGCAGCTGAAGGAGCGACAGGACACAGACTTTACCGACCCCGAAGACCCCGACGAGTACCTGGCTGAGCATGTCTTCTTTGTGCCCGAGATAGCCCGCTGGAGCTACCTGCAAGCCCGGGCCAAGCAGGGCGACATAGGCAAGTGCGTGGACAGTGCCATGCAGGCCATTGAGCAGGCCAACCCAAGTCTGAAGGGCGTGCTCCCATCCGGCTACGCGCGCGAGCAGCTGGACAAAACCAAGCTGGGCGAACTCATCGACCTGTTTGGCAATGTGGGGCTGGGCACCAGGGCCGCGCAAGCCAAAGACCTGCTGGGCAGCATCTACGAGTACTTCCTGGGTATGTTTGCCGATGCAGAGGGCAAGCGCGGAGGCCAGTTTTACACCCCCGGCCACATCGTGCACCTGCTGGCCGAGATGCTGGAACCCTACAGAGGCCGCGTGTACGACCCCTGCTGCGGCAGCGGCGGCATGTTTGTAGCCAGTGAAAAGTTTGTGGCGCAGCACCAGGGCCGCATTGGCGACATCTCCATCTACGGCCAGGAAAGCAACCCCACCACCTGGCGACTGGCCAAGATGAACCTGGCCATACGCGGCATAGAGGCCAATATAGCCTGGGGAGACACCCTGCTGAACGAACAGCACCGCGACCTGAAGGCCGACTACATCATGGCCAACCCGCCCTTCAACATCTCCGACTGGTATGCCGAGCGCCTGAAGCAAGACCAGCGCTGGAAGTATGGCCTGCCCCCGGCAGGCAATGCCAACTATGCCTGGCTGCAGCACATACTGCACCACCTTAGCCCCACGGGCACGGCGGGCGTGGTGCTGGCCAACGGCAGCATGACCAGCAACAGCAGCGGCGAGGGCGACATACGCCGCGCCATGATAGAAGACAGCGTGGTAGACTGCATGGTGGCCCTGCCCAACCAGCTCTTCTACAATACCCAGATACCCGTATGCCTGTGGTTCTTGGCGCGCGACAGGCGAAACCACAAGTTTCGCGACCGGCGAAACGAAATCCTCTTCATAGACGCGCGCAAGCTGGGCACCATGGTGAGCCGCAAACACAAGGAGCTCACCGAGGCCGACATACAGCACATAGCGGGCACCTACCACGCCTGGCGAAACCCCGACGGCCGCTACACCGACACGCCCGGCTACTGCAAGGCCGCCACCCTGGACGAAGTGCGCAAAAACGACTACGTACTCACCCCCGGCCGCTACGTGGGCGCCGAGGAAACCGAGGTGGACGAAGAAGCCTACGAAGCCCAGATGCAGCACCTCACACAGCAGCTGGCGGCACAGATGGCCGAGGGCGAACGGCTGAATGCTAAAATACTAGAAAACCTCAAGGAGCTGGGGTACGGAAATTAAATAACCCAAAGGGTTAATCTATTTACGCAGAAAATACGTATACTTGCATGGATATTTCATTCAGACCTGCAAAACTGGAAAAGACAGTTGCCACACCAAGGGACGTAAAGAAGCACTATGGGGACAATACCAAAAGCATCATTGCAAGGCTGGAAGATCTAGCCTCGGCACCCAACCTGGAGGTAATGCGCACCCTGCCGGGAAAGACACATGAACTGAAAGGGGACAGGGCCGGAGAGCTGGGCATACACGTATCGGCCAACCACCGTATCACCTTTCGGCCCAGTCATGATCCCCTACCCCGCAAAGCTGATGGGAGCCTGGACTGGCAGCAGGTAACCGCAATAGTGATAGACGAAATAAACGAAGACTACCACCGCCGCTAATGCATACCGCCATGAGCTACAAAAACCTGAAAGAGATAGAGGAGGCAGCAGAACTGCTCTCCCCACCGGGCGACACCCTGCGCGAAATGCTGGAGGAAAGGGGCATGACGGGTAAAGAACTGGCACGGCGCATGGGAGACCGCCCCGAAAAAACCATTAGCGAAATACTGAACGGCAAGGCCGAGATAACGCCCGAAACGGCCCAGCAGCTGGAATATGCACTGGGAGCCCCGGCCGAGTTTTGGCTGGAAAGAGAGCGCCGCTACCGCCTGGAGCGGGCCCAGCTGCTCACCGCCCGGCAGCAGCTGGAGCAAGTAGAATGGGCAAATGAATTCCCCCTGGCCAAAATGAAACAGCTGGGCTGGCTAGCCTGGAAGGGGAAAAATCCGGCAGACAAAGTAGACGCCCTCTACACCTTCTTTGCCGTAGCCAGCCCCGCCGGCTACCAGGCACAGTATGCAGCGGCCACCGCTGCCTACCGCATGGGCAAGGCTGAGAAAAGCCCCCAGGCGGTAAATGCCTGGCTGCGCAGAGGAGAGGTGCAAGCCGCAGAACTGGCAGCCCCGCAATATGATAGGGCTGCATTTAAAGCTGCCCTGGACGGCCCCATACGGCAGATGATGGTAAGCCAGCCCGACAAATTTTTTGACAGCCTGCAGCAGCTGTGCCTGGCTGCGGGCGTAAAGGTGGTGCACACCCCCTGCCTGCCCGGTGCACAGCTAAACGGGGCCGTGCGCTGGCTGGCCGACACCCCCCTGATACAACTAAGCAACCACTACAAACGAAACGACCTCTTTTGGTTTACCTTTTACCACGAAGCAGGCCACATACTGCTGCACGGAAAAAAAGACCTGTATGTAGAAGGCCTGCAGTACACCCACGATGGCAAAAAAAAAGAAGACGAAGCCGACAACCTGGCAGCCAGCTACACCTGCCCACCCCAGCACCAGCAGGCCCTACAGCAGCACCTGGCGCCGCTGAGCGACTGGACCGAAAAAGCCCGCGCCATAAAAAACTATGCCCCACAGGTGCCCACCCACCCCGCCATGCTAGCCGGGTGCCTAGCGCGCCTGGGCTACCTGGATCAGAATTTTGGCAATGCGGTAGGGTTTTACAAAAAAATAGAACTGGAAAATGCTTAGTGTAACTTCCGGCCACACACAAACCCCATTCTAGCCCCCCACCCACATGCACACCCCCACCCGCCTAGCCCTGCCCCGCTGCTCCGCCTACCTGCTGCGGATAGACTATGAAGGAGCGCTGTACTACCATGTGGGTATGGCGGGCGACCCCTACTACCCCTCGGCACACTCAGCTGTGCACCGCCTGAGTGGCCACAATGAGAATGAAATGTACAATGCCCTAGGTGCCTGTTATCTAATAACTGCTTGCATATTGGAGTTATGAAAATTCTTCAACTTAAGGACATAGGAAAAGTGGTTACTGGTAAAACACCAGCAACGTCTAATATATCTAATTGGGGAGGATACCTATGTTTTGTAACGCCAACTGATTTCAAATATTTCAACAAAAATATCTACGAAACAGAACGAAAGATAACTTCAAAAGCTGCTAATAGTCTAAAGAATATTATACTCCCTAAAAACTCTGTGATTGTTACCTGTATAGGTTCTGATATGGGGAAGGTAGCCATCAATAAGGTACCTGTAATTTCTAACCAACAGATCAACGCTATAATATGCAATAATGACATCGTTAACTATGATTACTTGTATTACCAACTTGCTTCTAAATATGAGCTTCTTAGGTTGTTAGGAGCAGGTGGCTCTACAATGCCAATTGTAAACAAATCTACTTTTGAACAAATCCACATCCCCCTGCCCCCCCTGCCGGAGCAGGAGCGGATAGCGGGCATACTGAGTGCGTATGACGACAAGATCGCCCTAAACCGCCGCATGGCCGCCACCCTGGAGCAGATGGCCCGCACCCTCTTCAGGCAGTGGTTTGGCAGTATCGAGGGGGATCAAGTTTGCCTGGGTGATGTAGTAGGGATTGAACGAGGATATAGCTACAAAGGCTCCGGCCTGTCAGCAGAAGGAAGCGGCACACCCATGCACAATCTAAATTCAGTTTTGGAGGGTGGCGGTTACAAGTATGCAGGCATAAAATACTATAATGAGAAGGACCTAAAGGAAAGACATCTTGTTTACCCAGGTGAGCTAGTCGTTGCAAATACAGAGCAAGGGCATGAGCATTTGCTTATTGGGTATCCTGCCATTGTTCCAGAAGTATATCCTGATGGAATCTTCAGCCACCACCTTTACAGATTACGTCCCCACAATACAGGGTTTACATCTATTTTCCTTTATCATCTGCTGCTTCAGCCAGAAGTTCGTGGCCAAATAGAGGGCGCAACAAATGGCAGCACTGTAAATATGCTCTCAAAAAGCGGATTTGAGTCAGTCCGATTTTCGCTACCTGAAATAGAGCATATACAAGCCTTCTCCGTGCAAGCATCCATTCTACACAAAAAGCAAGAGCACATACAACAAGAGAACCAGCATCTCACCGCCCAGCGGGATTTATTGTTACAGAAACTTTTTAACCGGTAATATTATGCCTATAATAAGGCTGAAGCCGCACAGGGCTGCTGAGCGGCTTCGTTTCTCCTTCAACACATGGTCGCTGAGATAGGGCAAATATAAACACGCAATCTTTGTTGCCAACAATCCATCCACTGTTCATACGAAAAATAAACCCACTTTGTTGCCCCCATGCCCCTCTACACCCCCAGACCAACTGACCGATGAAAATTAGCATTGGGCACAGCCCTAGCTGCCTGCTTAGGCTATACAAGGCGATAAAAGAGGAACGGAAGCGAGACGTTACACTGGACTTTGCGCACAGCGCCTATGTGGAGCCGGTGGTGCTGCTGCCCCTCACCCAGCTATGCATAGAGGGACTAAAGCGGGGCTTCAAGATAGGCTACGTACCGCCTACAGACAAAGCTACCAACCAATACCTGGAAGAAGTAGGCTGGAAGGACTTTGTGGAGTAGGGCTACCGGCTGCCCGTGGTGTTTTGCGCTGCCCACGCGCGAAACCACCCTGCCCATGTGGTGCGTGAGCAAAGACTACATTTACAGCTATCTGCAGCTTACAAACCAATACCTGAAAAGGATAGACAGCAGCAAAGACTGGACAGGCTTTGAAATGGTACTCAAGGAACTGCTAAACAACGTTTACGACCATGCCTCCGACCCCGGCAAGGAGCCGGCCTACGTATTTGCGCAGTATAGCAACTCACGAGAAAAGTTGAGCCTGGTAATATCTGACATAGGCATCGGTCTGGCCAATAAAATCAATTTGCATAGAGAAAATGCAAACGAAGCAGCCTTATCCACAGAGGACGCAGTAAAAAAAGCTTTTGAGAGTGGGTATTCTACGAAAAGCGTGCCTACTAACCGTGGGTTGGGCTTGGATAACGTCGCATCCCTCGTACAAAGCACGAAAAGTGTGTTGCACTGCTATACCGGCGATCTACACATGGTGGTGAACAAGGACGGATTTTGCCCACAAAAGACAACTTTTGAGCCGATGGGTACGTTATTTCACATGGAATTAAATACTAAATTGCTACCGTCAGAAGGCGAAAGTGACGACGAATTAAGCTGGTAATCATGACCATTTCCATACTCACACTTGCCCCAGGCACCTTTGACTACTCAGATGGCTTTGCCGTATTCAAGGAAGTAGAGCCCTATTTGGTTTCAGCGCAAGAGGTGCGTGTAGACTATCATGGCACGGGTGGTTTGTCTACTTCTTTTCTGAATGGGTTTTTAGGCGAAGCATTTGACCGTTTTGGGGTAGAAAAGGTAAAAAGCTATGTAAAAATGGCTCGCCTTAGTACGGCTCAGGCCGATATGCTGCGCCGCTATGCCGCCCAATACCTTGAGCTAAAAAACCGGGCTTAACGCGTATGAATCAGATAGCTGTAACTTTGGATTAAGACCTTTAGGTCCAAACCATACAGTTACAAGCTACCATGCCCCTCTACACCGAAGACCAACTGGAGCAGCAGGCGCTGGCACTGCTGGCCGACATGGGCTGGGCCTGCCACTATGGGCCCCACCTGGCGCCCGACGCTGCGCAGCCCGAGCGCAGCCGCTGGGAAGACGCCCTGCTGCCCGGCCAGCTGGCCTACGCCCTGGGGGTGCTGAACCCCACCCTGCCGCAGAGCGCCCTGGACGAGGCCGCGGCCAGGGTAACCCAGCTAGCACATGGGCCCGATGTGCTGGCCAACAACCTGACCCTGTACCGCTACCTGATAGAGCAGGGCGTGCCCGTGCAGTACAAAAACGCCGAGGGCCACACCGTGAACGACCTGGTGCAGCTCATCGACTTTGACCAGCCCGGCCGCAACAGCTGCTGGGCCGTCAGCCAGTTCACCCTAAAACCCAAAGACCCGCCCAACCGCAGGCCCGACATCATACTGTTTGTCAACGGCCTGCCCCTGGTGGTCATCGAGCTGAAAAACCCTGCCAACGAAGAGGCCGACACCGAGGCAGCCTACCACCAGCTGCAGACCTACAAGGCCCTGCTGCCCCAGCTCTTCAGCTACAATGCGCTGATGGTGGCATCGGACGGCTTTTTTGCCCGCGCAGGCACCCTGTCGGCAGACTTTGAGCGCTTTATGCCCTGGAAGACCGTGGACGCCCAGCCCGTGCCAGATAAAGTGATGCCCCAGCTGGAAGTGATGATACGCGGCATGCTGCGGCCCGATGTGCTGCTGCGCCTGGTGCGCCACTACACCGTCTTTGAGCAGGGCGAGGGCCGCACCCTCAAGAAGCTGGCCACCTACCACCAGTACAACGCCGTGGAAAAAGCCACCGAGCGCACCCGCGCCGCAGTGGCCCCCGGCGCCGAGGGGCGCTGTGGCGTGGTATGGCATACGCAGGGCAGCGGCAAAAGCCTTACCATGGTGTTTTATGCAGGCAAGATGGCGGTGGATGCGCCGCTGGGCAACCCCACCCTGGTGGTGCTGACAGACCGCGCCGACCTGGACGGCCAGCTGCACGAAACCTTCAGCAAATGCAAGCTGCTGCTGCGCCAAGAGCCCGCCAAGGCCGAAAGCCGCAGGCACCTGCGCCAGCTGCTACAGGTGGCCAGTGGCGGCATCGTCTTCACCACCATACAGAAGTTTTTGCCCTTTGAGGACGAAGACCAGTACCCCTGCCTGTCGGAGCGGCAGAACATCATTGTGATAGCCGACGAGGCCCACCGCACCCAGTACGGCTTCTTGGACGGGCTGGCTCGCCACATGCGCGATGCGCTGCCCCATGCCGCCTTCATCGGCTTCACCGGCACACCCATAGAGAAAGACGACCGCAACACGCAGGCCGTATTTGGCGAGTACATAGACATATACGACCTGCAGCAGGCGGTGGAAGATGGCGCCACCGTGAAAATCTACTACGAAAGCAGGCTGGTACGCATAGCGCTAAGGGAGGGCATGCAGGAGCAGCTGGACACCCTGATAGCCGAGTATGTGGACGACGCCGACCTGACGGCCAGCCAGCGCGCCATTGCCAAACATGCCAATCTGGAATCCATCATAGGCGACCCAGGCCGCATACACCGCATAGCCGAAGACATTGTGCAACACTACGGCCAGCGCGTGGCCACCCTGCCCGGCAAGGGGATGATTGTATGCTACAGCCGCAGGCTCTGTGTGGAGCTATATGAGGCCATGGTGGCCATGCGCCCAGACTGGCACAGCCCCGACGACACACAGGGCGTACTAAAGGTGGTGATGACCGGCAGCGCCAAAGACCCCGTGCACTGGCAGCCCCATGCACGCAACAAAGAGGGCAACGACCGCATAGCCACCCGCCTAAAGAATCCACAAGACCCGCTGCAACTCGTCATCGTGTGCGACATGTGGCTCACCGGCTTCGACGCACCGGTACTGCATACCCTGTATGTAGACAAACCGATGAAGGGCCACAACCTGGCCCAGGCCATAGCACGTGTAAACCGCGTGTATGGCAAAGACAAAACCGGGGGCCTGGTGGTAGACTACATAGGCATAGCCCAAGACCTGAAGCAGGTGCTGCTGACCTACGCGGCCAGTGGGGGCAGGGGCAGGCCCACCTTTGACCAAGAAGAGGCCGTGGGCGAAATGCTGAAACGCTACGAGATAGTATGCCAGCTGTTTGCCGAGCAGCAGCCCGCCTTTGACTACCAGGCGTATTTTCAGCAAGACAAAGCGGGCAAGCTCCGCTTTGTTATCCAGATGGCCGACTACCTGCTGAACCCCGCCCTCACCAACGGTCGGCAGCGGTTCTTGCAGTTCACTACCGAGCTGCTCAAGGCCTTTGCCCTCTCTGTGCCCCACCCACAGGCGCTGGCCATACGCGACGAGGTGGGCCTGTTTCAGTATGTGATGACCTACCTGCGCAAGCTGGGCGAAAAAGACAAGAAGTATACCGACCGGCAGGTAGACACAGCCATCCGGCAGATCGTGTCGGCGGCGCTGGTGACCCAGGAGATTGTGGATGTATTTGCCACCGCAGGCCTGCAAAAGCCCGAGGTGTCCATCCTGTCCGAGGAGTTTCTGGCCGAGGTGCAGGGCATGACCGCCCGCAACCTGGCAGCCGAACTGCTGCAGCGCCTGCTGGCCGACGAGATAAAGCTCCGCTTTGCTACCAACCTGGTGCAGAGTCGCAAGTTCTCCGAGATGCTGCAAGAGGCCGTAAAGCGGTACCAGAATAACCTGATCACCACCGCTCAGGTAATAGAAGAACTGATACAGCTGGCACGGGGGGTAGACGCTGCACAGCGGCGCGGCGAGCAGCTGGGCCTGAATGAAGCCGAAATGGCCTTTTACGATGCCCTTGCCACCAGCGAAAGTGCCGTAGCGGTGCTAGGCGACGAAATCCTGAAGGCCATAGCCCACGACTTGGCCGAACACATACGGCGCAATGCCTCCATCGACTGGTCAATCAAAGAAAACGTGCGCGCCAAGATGCGTGTGCTCGTAAAGCGTATATTGAAGCGCTATGACTACCCACCCGACAAGCAGGCCGCCGCTACCGAGCTCATCCTGCAACAGTCGGAAAGGTTGTTTGAGTGATTTTTTTAAAACTTAGCTGCGCAAAGTAGACTAAAATTGCCGATGGTTTTATTTGGATAAACTATACTATGAAAACAATTTTAATATTAGTAGGCGTTGGGCTTTTTATTTGTTTTCTGGCAAAGGTAAAGAAGAATCACAAAAAAGTGGCAATTGGCCAACGAGACAATGAATTTAAGTCCAAAATAAATGAACTCTATTTCCCCGACAGAGTTGATGCCATAAAATGGCATATTGCGGCAATAGACAGGGGATTTAAAAACGGGGACTTCGGACTTGTTAATCTTTCATATGCGAAACTCATCGAGAGTATTCGACAACAAAATGAAAATGAGAAGGGGAATTATGAGGACGTACTAAAAACAATAAAGAATGAATATACTAAATTCAGAAATGTCTATGGTTTTGAGTACCCTGAGCAATTCTTACCACCAGCAGAAAGAAGGTTCAAGTCAACGTCAAGTAAATTAGATTCATCTTCGAAAAACAAAAAAAGAGATTATACCTCATACCTAATCATTGACGGTAATGCAATACGTGATATGAAAGCTCTATTTGACTTGGCTGGTAACAGTGACGGTTTTAATAGAGATTTTTGGATTACAGACAAGGGGAAATCTACTTTATTAGCTAAAGTATTAAGTGTTTATTCTTTCGAATTGGACACAAAAAACTTCAGGTTGTTGATTAATAAAGCAAATAGGTTTATCAAGCAGATGAGAATAGAAGCTCCGGATTATTGGAATGAGTTTCCACTTTACAATATCGTCGACTTGAATGAGTCATATCCAATAAATATAACAACAGATATACTAACAAAACTTCAATATTTAAGTGTGAGTGAGCGGCTTTATTTTTTTTGATATTTCGGGTGATTATTGGACTAGTCAAAGTAGCCATAAAACGAGAAGTATAGGTTTAGATGAGAAGAGTGCTCTTAGTAAATTTGTAAAGTTAGGCTTCTTCTCAGAATCAAAGGACCTGGAGAGCATTCCTGGCATTGTAGGCAAAAGAGAGCTTAAGGAATTCGCAGATAAATGCGAATTTGAATTAAAAAAATCGTGGACAGTAGAGAAGATGTTCGACTATGCTATGGCTACGGAAAAGGGAAGGGAATTTTTGAGAAGTTTTTTGGACACAAAGCAGGTCTGGAAGTTTAACAGCATTTACAAAGAGGACTTCAATGCAATTGTTGCTCGTCAGGAAAAAATAAAAAAAGTGGCGGACCTGATATGTATGGTTTGAGTGAAAAGAATATAGCCTGTGTCTTCCCCCCTTTTTTTGATACAGATTAAAGTATTCGTTTGAGGTTAAGTCGTTGAGTGCTGAATGTGGTCTATAGTGGTTGTAGTGCTGTAGCCACTGTTGACTTATCATGCGGGCATGGTGCAGGTTTTCAAACACATGTGCGTCCAGCACCTCTCTTCGGTATGTGCCGTTAAATCGCTCTATAAGGGCATTTTGCGTGGGCTTTCCAGGTTGCATGTACTGGATTTGGACGTGGTGTTTGTTGCACCAGTCTTCGAGTTCTTCGCTGATGAATTCGGGCCCATTGTCAGTACCGATGGCTTTGGGCAGGGTGTAGGTGTCGCGCAGCATCTCCAGCACGCGCAGGGCGGGCAATGAGGTGTCAATTTCCACGTGCAGCACCTAGCGGTTGTAGTCGTCCATGATATTCAGGGCGCGGAAACTGCGTCCGTTCCAGAGGCTGTCGTGTACAAAATCCATGCTCCACACCTGGTTGGGGCCCTGGGGCTGTAGGAGGGGCTGCTTAACGCGGGCAGGCAGGCGTTTTTTGGCCTTGCGGCGCAGATTTAAGCGCAACTGGGTGTACACGCGGTAGAGCCGCTTGTGGTTCCATGTATGGCCTTGCTGTCGCAGGCGACGGTAGCACATCCAGAAGCCAATGTACGGGTGGTGGGTGACCAGTTCGGTCAAAGCGTCGATGAGGGGGCCGTCGTTGCAGCGGCGGTGTTGATAGGCGTAGGTGCTGCGCGGCAGGTGCAAGAGCTTGCAGGCTTGCCGCTGGCTTACACCGTACGCTTCTATCATGTGTTTGCACACGGAGCGCCGCTGTGTAGCCCCTAAAGCTTTTTTTCGACAGCGTCCTTAAAGGCGTGGTGCAGCAGGCTTAGCTCTGCATACATCTTTTTCAGCCGGGCGTTCTCCTCTTCCAGCTCACGTACACGTTTCAGTTCGCTGGCTTCCATGCCGCCATACCGTGCCTTGCAGCGGTGGAAGGTGGCGGGGCTGATGCCGTGCTCGCGACAAATGTCTGCAACTTTTACGCCTTGTTCGTGCTGCTTCAGCAGCTGTACTATTTGGGTCTCGGTGATTCTTATGCGCTTCATACTTCGGAATTTACAAATGAATGAAAAACTGACGCGCCCCATAAGGGGCTTGTCTTGGGGCTCTCAGATGAATGGCCGAAGAAGGGGGAAGCTTACACTACTTTTCTGCATACGCACCTACCACCTCTTCTCTCTAGCCGCATCGCTGCGCAGCAGGTCTATTTGCGCAGGTAACGGTAGGTCCTATCTACCGTGCTGTGGCCGCACCTCTGCTGTAGGGTAGGGATGGCCAGCCCGGCTATGCAGGCAGCCTCCTCCTCCCTGGCAGGTGTACAGTACACGGGCTGAAATAGCCAAATGCACTTCGGCTGCATACATGCTCCAGGAAAAAGACCAAGCCGAAATGAGGCTAAGACCGCATCGGGTGGGGTACATCTCTTGCCTGCTTAAATCATACTGAGCGAATACAGTTTTCAAGGCCCCAGGAGAATAGGAAAGAATTGGTAATTCTTGGCAAGCGTTGGTAATTCTTGGCAAGCGTTGGTAATTCTTGGCAAGCGTTGGTAGGGGGATTGCCAGTCCAAAGCGGGGGGCACTCTGCGTGTGCTTATTTTTGGGCGTAGCAGAAGCGCCATGAAAGAGGGTATTGTCGTATTAAGTAGCAAACAGCTGGAGGCACTTATTGAGGAGGTGGTAGAGCGAATTTTGCAGCAAACCAATTCGCCAACCGTGCCCGAAGAGTGGCTTAGTCTGAAGGAAGCCTGTGCCTACCTCACTGTAAGCAAGCCCACACTGTACCGCATGCGCTTGAACGGCGTACTGAAGGGGAGAACAATTGGCCGCAAGGTACTTTTTCGCAGAAGTGAACTGGATGCCTTTTTGGAGAAATGTTAAGGCCCGACACATTTCTCATCCGTCTACCCACTGCGCACAAAAAGTTGAAGGCTCAGAACTGAATAGTCCTGGCACAAGTACCCTATCAGAAAAAAAATAGGGGGAGCCAGTTTATTTTTGCGGATTAAAATTTGACTAACAGGTAGACTAGCAAAAATCTAACTACCTGTTAATCACGGTATTTTGTGGAGGATAAGGGAGTCGAACCCATGACCTCTTGCATGCCATGCAAGCGCTCTAGCCAGCTGAGCTAATCCCCCAGGAATTGGGCAGCAAATATACGAACAAGCAGCATACCTGCAAGCGGAATATCGGTTTCCCCTACAGAAAAAATGAAGGATAGGTACCTGTGCCCCTACCCCACCCCCACTGTAGCACAATTGGCACAAAATAAACAGCGCCAAAAACCGCAAGCCGGCGCACCGGAACAGATAATGCATATATTACGTTGCGTACAAGGCTGCCCCAGCCTGTGGCTACCCCTAGCACCCCGTGATGTACTGAAAATACCGATGCAAACTGTAGTAACCGAAACAAGGAAGGTGCCGGCCCAAACCGGCGATAGCGGTGCCCGCCACATCCGCCGCGTGGCGGTGCTGGGTGCGGGCATAATGGGCAGCCGCATAGCCCTGCACTTTGCAAACATCGGCGTAGAAGCCCTGCTACTAGACGTGCTGCCGCGCGAGCTGAGCGAGGCCGACCGCAAGGCAGGCCTGACTGAAGACAGCCCCAAATGGCGAAACGGGGTGGTAAACCGGCTGTTTCAGGAGGCGCTGAAGAGCAGCCCCAGCCCCACCTATGGCCAGGCCACAGCCGGGCGTGTAACGCTGGGCAACCTGACGGACGACCTGAACCGGGTGGCAGAGGCCGACTGGATCATAGAAGTAGTGGTGGAGCGGCTGGATATCAAGCAGCAGGTGTATGAGCGGCTAGAGCAGTACCGCCGGCCCGGCACCCTCATTACCACCAATACCAGCGGCATCCCCATGCACATGCTGGCCCAGGGGCGGAGCGAAGACTTCCGACGCCACTTCTGCGGCACCCACTTCTTCAATCCGCCCCGCTACCTGGAGCTGCTGGAGGTGATACCCGCACCAGATACCGACCCCGCTGTGGTACGCTTCCTGATGCACTACGGAGACCTGCACCTGGGCAAGCGTACCGTGCTGTGCAAGGATACTCCCGCCTTTATAGCCAACCGGATTGGCATCTACGCCATCTGCCACCTGTTTCAGCTAACGGAGAAATACGGCCTGACGGTGGAGGAAGTGGACAAGCTGACCGGCCCGCTGATAGGCCACCCCAAGAGTGCCACCTTCCGCACCTGCGACCTGGTGGGGCTAGACACCGCCGCCAAGGTAGCCCGGGGCATACAGGAAAACTGCCCACAGGACGAGGCACGAGACGTATTCAGCCTACCCGAGTATGTGCAGTGGATGGTAGCAAATGAGTACTGGGGAGACAAAAGCGGGAAGGGCTTCTACCGAAAAGAGAAGCAGGGCGGCAAGACCGAAATCCTGAGCCTGAACCTGAAGGGCAAGGCCTACGCACCCCAGCAGAAACCCAGTTCGCCCACCCTGGCAGCCCTGAAGCCAGTAGACCGCGTAGAAGACCGGCTGAAGCTCATCATGCAGGGGCAAGACCCGCATGCGCGCTTCTTGCAGGAGTTTTTCTGGGGCGTATTTGCCTATGTATCCCACCGCATCCCCGAGGTGGCCGACCACCTGTACCAGATAGACGACGGCATAAAGGCAGGCTTTGGCTGGGGGCTAGGTGCCTTCGAGAAATGGGATCTGCTGGGGGTAGAACGCCAGCTGAAGGCCGCCGAGGCAGCAGGCTATAAGATTGCCCCCTGGGTGAGCGAGATGCTGGCCGCTGGGCACACCCACTTCTACCAGATACAGGGGGGTGCCCGTACCTACTATGACATTGCGCACAAAAGCCACCAGCCCATACCCGGCACCGAGCAGTTCCTCATCCTGGATACCCTACGGCATAGCCGGGTGCTGTGGGGCAATGCCGGCTGCAGCATCTTCGACCTGGGCGAGGGCATACTGGGCGTGGAGTTCCACAGCAAAATGAACACCCTGGGCTCCGAGGTACTGAGTGGCATACACCGGGCCCTCGACAAGGCCGAAAGCGAAGGCTACAATGGGGTAGTGATCGGCAACCAGGGCGAGCAGTTCAGCGCCGGGGCCAACTTGGCCCTCGTGCTCATGATGGCCATAGAGCAGGAGTGGGACGAACTGAACTATGCTATACAGTACTTCCAGAAAACCACCATGCGCGTGCGCTATAGCGATGTGCCGGTGGTAGTAACCCCACACGGCCTAACGCTGGGCGGCGGCTGCGAAATGACCCTGCATGCCGATGCCGTACAAGCCCATGCCGAAACCTACATCGGCCTGGTGGAGGTGGGCGTGGGCCTGATACCCGGCGGCGGCGGCACCAAGGAATTTGCCCTACGCCTGGCCGACGAGTACCGAAACGGCGATATCGAACTCAATGCCTTTAGCGACTACCTGCTCACCATAGCGCAGGCCAAAGTGGCCACCTCGGCCGAAGAGGCCTACGACCTGCGCATCCTGCGCCGGGGGCAAGACTACTACAGCCTGAACAAGCGCCGCCAGCTGGCCGATGCACGGCAGCGCTGCCTGGGCCTGGCCCAGCAGGGCTACCGCCGGCCCAGCGAGCGCCAAGACGTACGCGTACTGGGCCGCAACGGCCTGGGTGCGGCCTATGCAGCCATCTACCAGATGCAGTATGCCGGCTATGCCACCGAACACGATGCCACCGTAGCCCGAAAGGTAGCCTATGTGCTATGCGGCGGAGACCTAAGTGAGCCCCAAAACGTAAGCGAGCAATACCTGCTAAACCTGGAGCGCGAGGCCTTCCTGAGCCTGCTGGGCGAGCGCAAGACCCTGGAGCGTATACAGCACATGCTGAAAACTGGCAAACCCCTGCGTAACTAGCCGTATAATAGCCTGAAAGCCACCCAAGCACAAATGCCATGCAGGATGCCAGCCAGCACATGACCGCCGAGGCCTATGCCGCCCTACTGGAAACCCACCAGCCCATGCTGCTCATTCATGGCGAGTTAGTTATGAGCCTAAGCCCCCTACCCCAGCACCAACGCATTGTTCAAGAGCTGGCCAGAAGGCTCAGAACCTTTCCCATCCACCTGAAACCCATTTTCGCATGAACGCTTATATCGTAGCCGGATACCGTTCCGCCATTGGCAAGGCAGGCAAGGGCGGCTTCCGCTTTACCCGCCCCGACGACCTCTCCGCCCGGGTGATTCACCACCTGAAGGCCAGTTTACCCGGTTTCGACTGGGGCCGGGTAGAAGACCTGATCGTGGGCAACGCCATCCCCGAGGGCGAACAGGGGCTGAACTTTGCCCGCATGGTTGCCCTCCTCAGCTTTGGCAAAGAGGTGGCAGGTAGCACCGTAAACCGCTACTGTGCCAGTGGGCTGGATGCCATTGCCCTGGCAAGTGCCAAGATCCATTCCGGAATGGCAGACGTCATCGTAGCAGGTGGGGCCGAGAGCATGAGCCTCATCCCCATGGGCGGATACAAGATAGTACCCAACTACGAGGTGAGCATCAAAAACCCCGATTGGTACTTCAGCATGGGGCTTACGGCAGAGGCGGTGTCCGAAAAATACGGGATCTCGCGCGAGGACTGCGATGTCTTCGGCCTGGAAAGCCACCGCCGGGCCGCTGCCGCCATAGATGCAGGCCGGTTCAAAGACGAAATTGTACCTGTTGAGCTAGAAGAGGTATACGTAGAGCGCGACAAGCGAAAAACGCGCAGCTACACTGTAGACACAGACGAGGGGGTGCGGCGCGATGCCAACCTGGAGGTCATGGCCAAATTGAAGCCTGCCTTCAAACTGGACGGGGTGAGTACCGCCGGAAACAGCAGCCAGACCAGCGATGGCGCTGCCTATGTGCTGGTGGTAAGCGAACGAATCCTGAAGGAGTACAACCTGACCCCCATAGCCCGCCTGGCAGGCTATGCCGTTACGGGCGTAGACCCCCGCATTATGGGCATCGGGCCGGTGGAGGCTGTGCCCAAGGCGCTGAAAGGGGCTGGCCTAAAGCTGGCCGACATGAACACGATAGAGCTGAACGAAGCCTTTGCGGCACAGAGCCTGGCCGTTATGCGCGAGCTGGACATGGACCCCGAAAAGGTAAACCCAAACGGAGGTGCCATTGCACTGGGGCACCCACTGGGCTGCACCGGAGCCGTGCTTACCCTTAAGGCGCTAAGCGAGCTGAGACGTACCAACCAAAAGTACGGCCTGGTTACCGCCTGTGTAGGCGGTGGCCAGGGCATAGCCGGGGTGTTTGAGCGCCTCAATTAAATTTTAACTCAAAAACAAAAGAAAACCACGATGGAAGCCAACATAAAATCACAGGAAAACACACTACTACGAGGCGGCCAGTGGCTTGTACAAAAGCCTGGTACGGAGAACCTGCTGATCCCGGAATCCTTTACCGAGGAGCAGCAGTCGATAGCGCAAATGTTCAGCAGCTTTGTGGAAACGGAGATACGCCCACATTTGGCCGAACTGGACAAAATGGACCCGCCTGGCCTGATGCTGCAAAAAATGAAAAAAGCCGGCGAACAGGGTATGCTGGGGGTAAGTATACCCGAGGCCTATGGCGGCTTTGGCCTGAAGTTTGACACCGGGCTGCTAGCCACCGAGGCCGTGGGTAGCGGGCACAGCTTCAGCGTAGCCCTAGCTGCACACACCGGCATAGGCACCCTGCCTATCCTGTACTTTGGTAGTGAGGCACAGAAGGAGAAGTACCTGCCCAAGCTAGCCAGTGGCGAACTGATGGCCAGCTACTGCCTGACCGAACCGGGTAGCGGAAGCGATGCCCTGGGTGCCAAAACCAAAGCCGTGCTGAGCGCAGATGGCAAGCACTATGTGCTGAACGGCCAGAAGATGTGGATCACCAATGCCGGCTTTGCCGATCTGTTTGTGGTATTTGCCAAGATAGACGGCCAGCACTTTACCGGGTTTATCGTGGAGCGGGAGAGCGAAGGACTCAGCTTTGGCGAAGAAGAGCACAAAATGGGCATAAAGGGGAGCAGTACCCGCCAGGTATTCTTCAGCGATGTAAAGGTGCCCGTGGAGAACGTGCTGGGCGAAATAGGCAAAGGGCACTTGATTGCATTCAATATACTCAACATAGGCCGGATCAAGCTGGCAGCTGCCACCCTAGGTGCGGCCAAGCAGGTAGCCAGCGATGCCATCCGGTATGCCACCGAGCGCCAACAGTTTCAGACGCCCATTGCCCAGTTTGGGGCCATTCAGCACAAACTGGCCGAGCAGGCTATCCGAATCTTTGCAACCGAAAGCGCCACCTACCGCACCAGCCACTATATCCAGCAGTACGAGGAGCAGCTACAGGCAGCAGGCAAAACCTATGGTCAGGCAGTGCTGGGCGCCGCCCAGGAGTATGCCGCCGAGTGTGCCGCGCTAAAAGTATTGGGCAGCGAAACCCTGGACTATGTAGTGGATGAGGGTGTACAGATACTGGGAGGCTACGGCTTTAGTGCCGAATACCCCATGGATCGGGCCTATCGCGATAGCCGGATCAACCGGATCTTTGAAGGCACCAACGAGATCAACCGGATGCTTACGGTAGACTATCTGCTGAAGAAGGCTCTAAAGGGCGAACTGGACCTGCTGGGCCCAGCAATGGCCGTGCAGAAGGAGCTAATGGAGATCCCCGATTTTAACGAGCCAGAAGGCGAATGGGCCGCTGCCGAAAAAGCCGTGGGGCAGTTCAAGAAGGCCATTCTGATGGTAGCTGGCTATGCTGCACAGCGGTTTATGCAGAAGCTAACCGAGCAGCAGGAAATCCTGATGGCCATTGCCGATATGGTAATGTATACCTACACCACCGAGAGTACCCTGCTCCGCCTGCAAAAGCTGGCCCCGGAAACACCCTACTATGAGGAAAAGAAGGCTATGCTGCACGTATACCTGTCCGACTCAGCAGATCGAATCCATCAGGCGGCCAGACTAGCCATAATCGCCATGGCAGAGGGTGATGAGCAGCGCATGATGCTCATGGGTGCCAAACGATTTACGAAGGTCGCAGCGGTCAATACGGTCGCACTCAGACGCAAGGTGGCGCAAACCCTGATTGCACAAAACCGTTATCCGTTCTAGGGGTAGGTCTGCCTACCACAACAAGAAAGCCCTGTACAATCTTTGTATAGGGCTTTTTCGCTTAACAGCTAGGGTAGAGCAAGATACGACCAAGTCGGCATTCGATGTGGCTAGGCGACCATCTCGTCCAGATGCCGGGCTATCTCATCCGCTATTCCTTTAAACTCGGTCTCGCTGAGCTTCACCCGTGGCTGAGAGAAATTAAAGTCGCTAAGGGTATTCACCGGGAATAGATGGATATGGGCATGTGGTACCTCCAGGCCGATAACCGCCTCGGCCACACGCATGCAGGGGATAGCGGCCCGTATGGCGCGGGCAACCAGGCGTGTAAACACCTGTAGGCCCAGATACGTCTCCTCATCCAGGTCCCAGAGTGTAGCTACCTCCTCCTTGGGTATAACCAGGGTGTGCCCCCGCACAACTGGACTCACATCCAGAAAGGCAAGATACTTATCGGTCTCGGCTATTTTGTAAGCTGAAACCTCGCCCTGTACGATCTGGGTAAAGATGGAGGCCATAGTGGACTATCGGGTTATTTCGAGAACTTCCAATTTAAGCTTGCCTGCGGGCACCTCTACCTCCACGATATCGCCTACTTCCTTGCCCAGCAGGCCTTTTCCAATGGGAGAATCCACCGAGATCTTACCCTCCTTCAGGTTTGCCTCCGAAGCAGCTACCAATCGGTAGGTCATCTCTTTCTTCACATTGTGGTTTTTCAGCCGTACGTTACACAGGATGTATACCCTACTGGTATCCATTTGGCTCTCATCCAGTATTCTGGCATTGGCCAGCTGTCCCTCTAGCCGGGATATCTTTAGCTCAAGCATACCCTGCGCGTCCTTGGCAGCGTCATACTCGGCATTTTCGCTCAGGTCGCCCTTTTCTCGTGCCTCTGCTATTTGCTGCGATATCTCGTGGCGATCTACCGTCTTCATGCGGTGAAGCTCTTCCCGCAGCGCCTCATACCCTTCTTTTGTATAATAGGTTATCTCCGACATAATGACATTAAAAGGGTAAAGTTACAGATTTAGCCTTAGACCAAAACTGTGTGTGCCTTCAAAGAACCAAGTATGCCGATAGCTGTAGTCCACCGCAATCGTAGAAGTGGTCTTCGTACGCTCCTTTGTCTTTCCATCTCGCACACTGAAGGGGAACTCGAAGGTTGCCCCAGCGGTAATGCCCGAGTAGGCATTCCGACTGTCGTCCTTATTCAGGCCGCCATTCTCCCACAGGTAGGCACCCCGCACCATAAACATCTCACGGAAACGGTATTCTAAGCCAAGGCCAATTTGATCGCGCTGAAAGGCGTTGGAAATAAAGCTGAAAAGCGGAAGAAGCTTATGATCATACACCGCTATGGAATCCAGCTTTCGCACCTCATATACCACAGAGTCAGCCAGGTCAGACCCCTGAACCGTTACCTCCCGCTTACTCACAATGTTCCGGTAGCTAGTAGGCTTACCAAAGGTAAGCTCATAAGAGGCACCTATGTAAAGCTGGCCCGGCAGTTCAAAGTCATCCGAAACGGTAGAGGTCGCATTGTCGAAGTTCGTGCCACCTGCATCTGCACGAAACGAAAGGCCATCACCACTATAGCGCATTTTCGGGCCTACGTTCCGCAGTGCTACGCCCAAGCGGAAACGCTGGTCGCGGTTACGATACTGCACACCTGCATCAAAGGCCACCCCATTAGCGGCCACGTCCGGAATCGACTCATGTACCAACTTCACCGTGGCCCCTACAAAAATCCGGTCGGCCACCATCTCTTTGGCATAAGAGAGCCCTACATTGAGGAAAGTAGGCGTAAAATAACCGATACCGCCATCGGGCTGATCAATGGTCGTGATCTCGATCTGTCCAATGTCAAAAGAAACAACAGAAAGCCCAAGCACCCCACCTTTTTTGCCTAGTCGCTGAGAAAAACCGAGTGAATTGATACGAATATCCGTGCCCACCAGCCATAGGGTGTGACTAAAAACCACCTCGGTACGGCGGGTGGTGCTAATGCCCGCAGGATTGGTAATGGCACTCTCAATACCGGCTGTATTCGCCACGTTTATGCCCCCCACACCGGATGACCGTGCGTAAGGGTTGACAAGCAGCTGAGTAGCCCCTGCCTGCCCTGCACGCTCCGGGTTACCGGCCATCGCCGCTCCGCACAGCAGGAAACTAAATATGAACACACGTAGGATCATCATAACTAAAAGGCATTGAGGTCAGGTTGTGGCATTACACAGAAGAACTTGAGAATCTTTTCCCCGGCACCCTCTGCATCGATGTGCAGGATGTACAGCCCACTGGCAATGGGTACGCCAAAGTCATTCTTCAAGTCCCACTCCTGGCTAGGCTCCGGCGAATCCTTGCGGAAGACGCGAACCAAAGCCCCGTTCAGGGTGAATATGCGTATGGTACACTTGGGTGGCAAGTTGGTGATCTTCACACGGGTATCCAACTGGTCGTTTTCAAATCGACCCCGCCCCACACCGGAGCGGCCATAGAAAGGATTGGGTACAATATTGGCAATATCCAGGTTCTGCCGGGCCACGCTACCTTGATTTACCTGCACTGCAAAAGGCCGCATATCGAAGCGGAAGATCGCCCCGCAGTCCATCCTTTTCTTTACCCTAAGGCTCACTCGCGCATCGCTGGGTATATTCTGGTAGCAGCGGAAGAGATTGCTGGTCTCTGTCACCAGGGGGATACTGGTCCAAGCTACCCCCTGCCAGGCGGGCTTTATATCAAATCCACCCTGAAACTGCAGCGGTCTGCTAATGTAGGAAGCCGTTTGATTAATCAATTGGGCCGTAGGTGGCACGCGCAAAGACGCGGCAATCTGGGCACACTCATCGTAGGTGGTGTTGGAAACATATATATAATGGCGCCCTCCTACAGACTTACCGTCATTGCCCAGTGTACCTGTGGGGTTCCACAGCATATCATCCCCATTCTCGCTCTTGTGCCAGGTGCTCTCGCCAAAGAAGATATTGAGTCGGCGGCCCGAGTCCAGGTCGATGGCATAGCCCGGGAAGTAACTCATGCCATAATCCGTGCTGCCGGGTGACGGCGTTCCGGGTGCAGCGCAGGTCTGTACCTCCTGTATGCTCAGGCTGTTTCTCCACTTTGCCGTCATGATCCAGCTACCCGATCCCAGGTTTTTGTTTGGAGATGTCTCCACCACCACACACCTACTCCACCTGGCAGGGTCTGAGGTAATGACAATGTCCACATTGGGTAGCTTATCCAGCGTTACGAAATTGGCTGGATCGCCTTCGAAAGTAGCCGTGGGACGGCCATTTGCCGGATCGTAAGGTGCCGGCACGAAGGTACCACCATCTACCCTGTCGTCGTTAAAGAAGAGTTTAATACGGGGAGCAATCAGATCCTTGATGGTATGAAAGCTAGCCGCCATAATGTAGGGAGACCAGGTGCCATTTATCACCTTCTCATACGCCTGAAACTTGTCGAAGAAGCGGAACCGTTTCACGATGTTTGCCACAGCTGAGTTTGTGGGCACACCCCAATAGTCAATCAGATCCAAATCTGCCTGGGCTGCAGGATTAATGGGTACATCGCCAGATCGAATCCAGTTGTAGAGCGGTACATTGTCCTGATCCGGCAGGCCGCCCAGCCACTTCCGTGTAGGATCGGTGTAGGTTATAGAGCCGGAAATGAAGCCGGTAGCCGGGTTATCCAGGGTGTCGCCGGGGAAGGTGCTGCGGTCAATTCCGATGGAAAAGCCGTGGTCCAGTGGATTGGCTGAGCCCAGGCCCTGGATCACCAGTTTCTCCTGTCCGTTCAGGGCACGTGTGGCCGTATAAGCAGCTATATTCGTGTTATCGGCGCGGAAAATGCTCTGATACACCAGGTCGCGCTGGCCCGGATTTGTTACCTCATACAGCCGCCAGTCGGTATAGTTCGCACTGTCTGCCTGGCCATTGGCGCGTGCGGCAGCATCTATGCCCAGAAACTGATCGCACAGCACCTCTACCTCATAGGCCCTAGGCAGAATAGACTTGGGGTTCACCACACGTACATCGATGGGGCCAGAGCCACCCTGATAGATGGGCTGCCCTACTGTGAAGGGCGGCTGTAGCAGCTGCGATTCTTGCTCAACGCGCAAGCTCAGTTCGTTCCCGCTGTTGCCACCCCCTTTTACCCGGGTGATCTCCGGCCCTGATCCGTACGTAGAATTCAACACCGTACCAAAGTTCTCGAAAGCCGTTTTGTGCGGCGTAGCATCATAGCGCACCACATTTGAGCTGCTACGGATAAACTTGCGTCCGTCGGCCGAGGTATCGTTATAAGCGTAAGCTACAATGGTAAAATAATAGGTTCTATAGTTTACCAGCCGGTCGTCCGACCCCTCTGCAAAGGCATCGTTGAGCAGGGAAAGCGAATGGAAAAGGCCATCATCATTACCAGACACCATGATACGATCTGTAATTACGGGCTCCGTGGTACCATCAATCAAGATGCTCTCCCGGTTCACGATGCTGGTAACATTATTCTTAATGTCGCACTGGGCGATAAGTCGCGCCTTTGTGGCGTCTTCAATATCATTCACCGTTACACTACCATCCCGCAATTGATAGACCATATAGCCCTCGAAATTGAAGGTGCAGTTTGCCGGGTTGGCATTGCACAGCACGGGGTCGCGCTGGGCATAGTTTTCGTAATAGTTATTGCTGGCCGTGCTGAGATATTGCCAGCTGAGCACCAGCTGACGATCATACTCCTCAATAGCCAGATTGGGCGCATCGGGGCCCTCCAGCAGCTCAAAACAAGCGTCAAACAGAGCCTGGGCAATGTCATCGGCCTGATACATCTTGCACACGGAGCCAAACTGCTGGACATCAAACTGGTTCAGCTGATCTCGAGCCCAAACCACCCCCACAATAAGCTCATTGAATGCGCCCGGGCGTAGGGTAAAGGGCCCTGCGCTTTGCAGCAGGCGCTTATCAGCGGGTACGCCCACTTGCGAGCCATTCTCAGACTCACCCCATTTATTGGAGTTGGAAGTGCCATAGGCCGTGAAAGCACAGCTAACACCGGGATAATCCGGAAACATATAGTCGGTAGGGGTGCCCGGCCCATCACCTGGATCCGGATAGCCATTTACGATACCACTGGCTGGGTCCCGATCATCCACCATATCTGCGCCATCGCGCCAGCGTCCAATCAGGTAGTTGTAGTACTGGGTAGCCTGGCTGGGGTTTCCTACCAGAGAAGCGTCGTTGTTGTAATACACAAAGCGCTCCATGGGTATACGCTCCACTTGCTCGTCTATGCCGTCCCGGTCATTGTCCACCCCGTCCAGCGGATCGGCAAAGGGGCCCTGAAAGAAATCTATGCCGATGGCCGGAGGGCTGGAACCATAACCCAGTGAAAGCGGCACATCCGCATTGTCGGCATTGTATACAAAGGCAAGCAGCCGGACTGTATCGCAACCGGCAAAGTCATCCTGCGCAACACCCAGGTCCGCATCCGTCCACTGGCCCATGTAGGTGTTGTTTAGCGACAGGGTACTGCGGTTAAAGACTTTTTCCTGGTAAAAGGTCATATCGTTCACCGCATTCGAGGCCGAATAGGCAAAAGCGGTCATCTGTATCTCCACGCCTAGCGGTTGTCCACCACTATTTGTGTGCACATCGCCATTGTCATTGATAACCCACCAGATGAACTGATTGGGCAAAATATCTGACGAACCACCTGCGCAGGTGGGCGATGTGATGCGAACCACCGGATAATCACCATCATCCGGGTTGTACTCCAAGTCCTTGTTTTCGTCATGAAAGGGAGCCAGAAAGCGTTCAAAATCCCCGGCAGCAGCATCCTCGTTGATGGCTGGCCAGTTGCGTATGCCGGCCGATATTGTACCGGAAGCGAGGAATTCATCGATCTCCGTACGATTTATCTTGAAGTGTCGGTCCCACTTCAGGCAGATATCCTGCTCGGTATCGGCAGAGCCGTTGACGCGCAGGGGGCCGGGCCAAAAGTCGCTACCCTCACGAAAGGTCTGTGCTGCCAAACGCAGCAAGCCTGAATTATCAATTCCGCCGATCCAGAGCGAACCGGAAAACAGCGCGTGGCGAGCATCTGATGGGTTGGATACCTTGGGGATCTCGTAGCGCGGATTGCTCACCAGGTCCCACCACATATCACCTCCGTTGTGAATGAGCGCGCGTACGTTGTTGATATCCAGCTCGGAAGAAGAAGTGGAGGGCAAACACACCGCCGCAGTCCGAAATGTTTTTCCGGCCGACTGGGGTGTATTACGTCTTCCGTTTACATCCTCCCTTGCCTGGGCAAATGGCAGGCACAGCGAGATGCACGCAAGTACCAGGATCCCTTTCATATTTCGAAACATAAATAACATGCTTGGGTTCGACGATAACATTAAAACTCAAACTGACAGCCTAGGCGAATCTGACGCGGGCTGGAGAAATTTCCGGGGTCCTTCTCTCGCACACGGTATTGGTCTACAAAAGCCTGCGGGTCTATCTGGCTATTAATCAGTGCCCGCCCAAAGGAGGTTTGCAAATAACCACTGTCATCGGGCTGGCCACTAAAGGCATACACACCCAGGATATTTCTAAGATTCAGTACATTGACAAACACAATGTACCACTCCATCTTCAGCGTCCGGGCCCTTCGGCGGAGCTCACCCTCGCGCGGGTGGCCGGCTCCAAAGGTTTGCTTCTCTAGCAGCTTGAGCGTGAACTGACGACGGAGTTGCAGATCGAAGTTGGCCAAGAAAGGAAGGCGAGCACCAAAGGGCTGACCCTCCGTCTGGAATACCTCGCCCACTCCGGCCTGTACGTCTGCCGGGTTGGGCAGGGCATTCTGGGTATAGGGGGCACCACTACCGAGGTTGTAATTGAGCGAAATATAGAGATTCTTAAGTGGGTAAAAATCCCGGATATGCGGCCCGGCAAATTTGGCCTTGTTGAAGTCAAAAGCAAAGTACCCGTTTATGGTGTGGCGCTGATCGAAACTGAGGGGTAGCTGATTACGCAGCACCGTAAAACCACTGATGTTGTTCAGGGCACGAGAGCTGGAACCTACACCGGAACCCGTTCCCTCGGCAAACTGTAGGGTATAGCTGGCCCGCAGGCGTAGCATGCCCAGGTTGTTGGCATTGAACGCAAAAGTGAGCCCCTTTACCGTACCAAAGTCAATGTTCTCGAAGGAGTCGTAGGTGATGGGGTAGGCGTTCAGATTGCGGACCACCTGCACCATATCTCGCATCTCTCGATAGAAACCATTGATGGAAAGGGCGGTGGTGCCCTGCTCGTCCAGTGCCTGGCTAAAGCCCAGGTAATAGGAGATGGTGGTAGCCAGCCCTAGGTCGGGGTTATTCAAAATACCCCCAGCATTGGCCTGCAAGAAGAGGTAATCCGAAAAATCTGCTACATTGCCAGCCTCCGGGCGTTGACTCAGCACATCGTAGCTAGCATTGAAATTGGCCCGGTCTGTAATCGGGAAGGAGAAGGAGATACGGGGTAGTGCCTTTACGCGGGGTTTGTAGTCTTCGAATGCATCGAAACTAATAGAATCTGTCTTGATATATGGCTGAACCCTACCCCCGGCAGCCTGGAGTAGACGAGGGTTTACAGGTGCCCCATTTTCGTCGTACCAATTTGATCCATCTCTGTAGCCAATTATCTCGGAAGGATTGGTAATTCTTTCCCCATTTCGGATTTCCCGGCTCAAGTAGGGCACCCAGTCATCCTGTACGTTGCCGGGTAGCTCAAAGCCACCCAGTGCTTTGGCATCGCCCGCATTGTAGGCGGGCACGAGGAGGAATTTATCCTTCAGCACCGGTATATTGTTGTCGAAGCGATCTATACGCAGGCCTAGGCGGATGTTGATGTTGTCCAGCTCAAAGCGATCTTCTATATACCCGGCTGCATAAGTAGGTGCATAGGCTGGGATAGGCCTATTCTTTGTATCAGTAAAGAAGTCTTCGCGTGCCGTTTGACCGGTACGCTCGCCCAGATAGTCGTATCCACGGTAGCTGACTACCCGAACATTCTGGCTGAAAAGCTCATCCAGCGAGAACATATCCAGGCTGTAGAAGTCAGGACCATACTGCTGGGGGTTTACGTAGTCCACGCCATTGGGATCCAGTCCCAGCTTGAGGCGCAGGTTCCGATCGAAAGTAGACTGAAGACCCGGGCTGTATAGAGGGTCGATGTGCACACGGCCGGTAAAGGCACCATCCTCATCATAAAGGGGCTGCAGGTTTGCAGTGTCCAGGTTTTGTATGTGGCGGTTTGCCAGCAGGGCTAGGAGGCCCCACAGACCAGCCCCGTTAACACTATAAGAACGTGAAAAACGCTGATCGAATTCAAAGCCTACTTTCAGGTTATGGTATCCTTTTTCTGAATCCTTTCGGGTCTCAGACTTTGCGCGCGTGGAATCGATCGACTTACGAGCCAGGCGGAATATGGCCTGACCCGTCATACGGAATACATCCGTCTGCGACCGGGAATAAGCCCAGAAGGGAGTGCCGGGCGCACTAAAAAGGCCATAGATCGAACTGGGAGCCGCCCCGTTATTCAGGCCGTTCAGCTGGTCCAGGTCGATGCTATTGAATACGTTGTTTCGGAGCTCGCCCTGCTCGGTTCCGGGGAAAAAACGGGCAGAGGGAAACTCTCTGGCGTTCTGCCCCACATAGTTGTAGATGAAGTTATTGTAGTTAGCCAGCAGGGGGTTGCTGCTGTTGCTACCATCAAACACCCAGGCTGTATCCTGGTAGCCCGAGGTCTGCAGGTAGCTACCGGTGGCTATAGAGGGGTCGTGGCGGCTGTCGCCTGGGTTGATTACTTCGAAGGCCTCGGCCCGCGTGTTGGTAAAGCGGCCTATGTGGCCATACTTGAAGTAATTATCCTTGAAATCCGGGTTCTCCGTTACATCCGTACGGCGGGAAAAATCAGCTTGTACGCGGTAGACGATGCTTTTCAGGATCGTGCTATTCGGATCCTTTGGCTGGTACACCTGCTGGAAGCGTGCAAAACCCCTGTAGTCTTCTGAGCGAGTGAAGGGATTTGCGGCAGTTGCATAGAGCGAGTTACCCAGGTTCCAGCTATTACCCTGGCTGCGCTGGTAGGTTAGTCCACCATTGATGGTTGTATTTTGGTTCAGCTTGTAGTCCAGGCGACCAAAGAAATTGACACCCCAGCTTTCGTCGTTGGGTCGGCGCTTTACGCGTTCCAGCTGATCCTGGGTTACAAAGCTGGCACGGTTTACAAAGTTAAAGGGCCCGGCCTCGCTAATGGTCAATGGTGTGGCCTCCAGGTCTTTGCGCACCGCGTCTTTGGCTTTGTACACGCCGTTGAAAGCAGGGCGAGAGTCGGCCACATAATTGAACTGGCCGGCTGCAATAAAACCGAGTTTAGCGTTGTTTCGGTCCTTTTCCACCTTGCCTGTGCTATCGCGCAGTAGGCTGCCATCTTTATCGTACTTGGGCGCGTAGAGGATGGGGCCCGTTGCATTCAGTGCCGCTAGATGATTGCCATAGGGATCGAGAAACTGACTGGTAGAGAGCTCACCGCCGTAGATAAACTCATTGCTGGCACCCTTGGTAAAAATCTCTGTAATACCTGAAGTGAAGTCGCCGTACTCTACCGGGACCGCATCTGTAACAACGCTATAACTCTCATAAACGGCTCTCGGAAGCTGGGGATTTCCTACAATTCGAATACCATCTACGAATGTTTGCTGGGCACTGAAACGGCCGCCCCGAATCGATCCTCGTACGTTGCCCGGCACCAGCGAAAACAAGGTACCCGTGCCTCCCGCACCTATTCTTACCAGATCGGTACCAGAGAAAGTAACCTTCTGTGTTACCCCCCGCTCTATGGCCGGGGCTTTTACTTCTACAACTTCGGTGGATCCGAGGCCGATGTCAATTGCCTCCACATAGGTGTTTTCTCCCGCTGATACTACAATTCCGTTTACAGTAACCGGCTTGGCACCCGGGAAGCTGATCAGCAGCGAATAGGTGCCCACCTCCACGGCAGGGATGTTGTAGCGTCCGTCGTCCTCCGTATAGGCACCGGTTACGGTAGATTCCCCTTTCATCACGGATACGGTGGCAAAGCTTACGGGATTTCCGTCCTGTAACACACGACCCGAAATAGATCCCTGCGTTTGCGCCAGTGCAGCACCTGTGCACCATGCTGATAAAACGAGGCCAAGTAGACCGGATTTCCAAATCATGCTTCGCAAAATATAAAATAGGTTAGCAGCGTGAATCGTTATACTTCAGCGATTCAACACCGTACAAAGGTATAGAAAAGTGGTAATGCCAAAAAATGAATTTTTGGAAAATTTGGGGGTAAATGCTGGGGAATCCGTACGAAATCTTCATTCCACAGTGCTTTTTTAGCAAAAACACCTCGTTCTAATAAGCCTGTGTGGCGGGCTTTCATCCCGGGGACGCCCCTGTGGTCTTCGTTCTTTGCCTTTGCACCGGCCCTACAGCGCCCCCGCTGCACTGCTTATGCGCACCAGGTGTAGCAGCACCGGCCTGCCATGGCGGGCAGCCTCTATGGTAATGCGGTAGTCGGCCAGGTATAGGACCTGGCCCTTGCGCAGGCTGCCCGGCTCGGCAGCACACACCGCACCGCCCAGGGTGGCGTAGGGCCCTTCGGGTAGCTGTATGCCCAGCTGCTGCCGCATGCGGCCCAGTTCCAGCTGGGCACTCAGGCGGTAGGTGCCGGGGCCCAGCACCTGCACTACCGGGGGTTCGTCGTCGTCGTGCTCATCAGCTATTTCTCCAAATATGACCTCTACCAGGTCCTCCACAGTCACCAGCCCCACCAGCTGCTGCCCTTGCATCACTACGGCTATGCTGCGGTGGCTGGCATTCAGCTCGGCCATCAGCTCGTGCGCACGGGTGTCGGGGCCCACGCGGCTAATGGGGCGCAGGGCCTGCCGTAGCTGCCGGGGAGGATCTAGCAGGCTCTGGCTATGCACATAGCCCAGCACGTTGTCTTCGCTGCCCGCATACACCAGGATTCGGCTAAACTCAGTTCGCAGAAAAAGTGCCCGCAGCTGCTCCATAGATGCATCCTGGGATACGGCCACCACCTCGGCGCGCGGTACCATAAACTCAGACACACATATCGTGTTGAAGCGCAGGGCATTGGCAAAGGTTTGGGCATCCAGCACCTGGTGCAGGGGCCTGCTGGCCAGGTGGCTATGGATCATACGCTGCAGGTCGTGCTTGCTATACAGGGGGTCGGGTCTATCCTCTGTAGCCCTGCGCTGCCAAAAGAGGAGCAGGCGGTGCGTGGGGCCCGACAGCCACCACAGCGTGTAGGCAATGGGCACCAGCCGCTGCAGCACGGCCAGGGCATGGGCGCGGGCCAGAGCCTTGGGTAGCCACTCGGCCAGAATCAAAAAAACCAGGCCTGCACCCAGGGCACCGAGCACCAGCACCAGCAGGCTGCCAGGCACCGATGCACCTGCCTGCGCGGGCCAGGCGGCAGATAGCAAGGCGAGGAGCTGCCAGGCACCCAGGGCATATACAACCATAAAAAGTGTCTGAAAAGACAGAAGCGCCAGGTTCAGGCGGCCAGGGCTAGCCTGCAGCTGCTGCCATACACGGCTGCGCTGCTGCTGTAGCGCGGCACCCAGGCGCGCACGTGTGTGGTAGGCAGCCTCGAAGGCCGCCAGCACCGCATAGCTGAGTATGGCACAGCCCATGCAGAACCCTGATACTAGCCACGCCATATGCTAGGCATCCTCCCCCCGGCCCGGCCCGCTGCCCTGCTGCCGCTTGTACTGGCTACGACGAAACCCATAGAGCAGGGCCGCCACAAACATGGCTATGCTGAGTATGAGGCGGGTTTTTTGGGTAAGCGTGCTATAGGCAATAAAAAAATAGGCCGAGAGCGCCACCAGCACCGCCAGCCATAGGTAGGAAATCCATTTTGCCATCATAGGCACAAAGATGGGAGGAAAACAGCAGCACCGGGGTGGCCTGCTACATATATATGCTGCAGGGCAAACAGATCATGCACAAGGCAGGCGGTGGACGACAAAGAATAGCTAACTTAGCTGTTTGAGTAGCCAAACGCACTACAACTGTGGCTGAAGATCTCGAACCCGGCGTTCAACCCGCAAGACCGGAACAGAAACCCGCGACAAGCGCTGAACAGCAGCGTGAATGGCGGCTAACACCAATGCCGGAGGGCCCCCACCCCCCGGAGCAGGGCGCACTGCAAGCCCTGCAGGTGCAGATGGCGGCAGTGAACCAGGCCGCCAGTTTGATCGAGACCGATGCCGAAGGCCAGATTCTGTATGTAAATGACTATTTCTGCCGCCTGACTGGCTATGACCGGGACGAACTGATGGGTAAAACGTACGGCCTGCCGGGGGCAGTATCGCTACGGGCGGAAGAAGTGGCCAGGCAGTGGGATAGCCTGCGCAGGGGCCAGGTGTGGCGGGGGCAGTACCAGAACCGAACCCGCGACAATAGCCACTACTGGGTAGAAGCTACCACCCTGCCCGTGCTGGATGAAGCCCAAAAGCTGGTGAAGCTCATAACCATTGAGTTTGACATTAGCCTACAGAAAAACCAGGAAGAACAGATACGCACCCAGCTGGAGCTGAGTATGGCGCAAGAGGAAGAACTGCGCCAAAATGCCGAAGAGCTGGAGGCCCAGCAGGAAGAAATGCGCCGTACGCAGATAGAGCTAACCGGCCAGATCAATGCCCTGAACAACTCGGCCATCGTATCCACCTCCGACCTGCAGGGCCGAATCATTAGCGTGAATAGCCAGTTTCTACACATATCCCACTACACCCGAGAGGAGCTGATTGGCCAAAACCACCGTATGCTGAAAAGCGGGCACCAGGCCGACGATGTGTTTGAGGAACTATGGAGCACCATCCTACACGGAGAGGTATGGAGGGGAGAAATCAAGAATAAGGCAAAAAATAATACCTATTACTGGATAACAGCCACCATCACCCCCGTGCTGGACAGCCGGGGCAAGCCGGTCAAGTACATATCCGTAACCTTTGACATAACGGCACAAAAGCTACAAGAGGAACAGATACGCGCCGCCCTGGAGATCAGCCAGGCCCAGGAGGTAGAGCTTAGGCAGAATGCCGAGGAGCTGCAAGAGGCGCAAGACGAGATGCGCAAAACGCAGATCGAGCTACGTGGGCAGATTCGCGCCGTAAACAACGCGAGCATTGTGGCCGAAACGGACCTGAAGGGCAACATCATCCAAGTGAACGAGGCCTTCTGCCGCATAACCGGCTACAGCATGGACGAACTGACAGGCAAAAACCACCGCCTGCTGCGTAGCAATGAGCGGCATGACCCCGCCTTTTACGCCACGCTATGGAGCACCATATCCAGTGGCGAGGTATGGAGTGGCATATTTAAAAACAAGGCCAAGGATCAATCCTGCTACTGGGTAAAAACAACCATCACCCCCGTGCTCGGCTTTGATGGCAAGCCGGTAAAGTATATATCTGTAAGCTTTGATATCACAACCCAGATAGAGCAGCAGCAGCTCAGCCACATGCAGTCTATCGAGCTGGCAGGCCAGATCAATGCGGTAAACAATGCGGCCCTGGTAACCGTAACCGACCCCGAGGGCATCATTACCTTTGCCAACGAAGAAGCCCTTCGCACCTGGGGCTATGAGCGCGAAGAGCTAATAGGCCAGCCGCACGGCATCGTAAAAAGTACGGATGGCGAGCACGACGAGGCCTTTTACCACCAAATGTGGGAGACCCTGAGAACGGGAGAGGTGTGGCGCGGAGAGATAAAAAACCAGAGCCGAACCGGCGAGCAATACTGGGAACGGCTCGCCATTACCCCCGTAAAGGATGAAGATGGCCGGGTACTGAAATACATTGGCGTAGGGTTTGACATTACACGGAACAAGCGCCAGGCCAGCCGGATCAAGATGCTGTTCCATGAAAGCCAGGAACAGGAAAAAAAACTACGCGCTACGCAGCGCGAACTGGCCGCACAGATCAGCGCAATAAACAACGCGGCCATTGTAAGCGAAACTGATGCTACGGGCACGATCACCTTTGTAAACGACGAAGCACTCTACATATGGGGATATAGCCGGACGGAATTGATCGGGCAGCCGCACAGCATCATCAAGCACCCAGACGGTCATCCCGATAAATTCTATAAGCGGATGTGGGAGAAAATCAGCCAGGGCCACATCTGGCAGGGGCAAGTACTAAACCGAACCAAGCAGGGAGACGGCTTCTGGGTACAGCTCACCATCACACCCGTACCCGGCGAAGATGGCATCCCGGCCAAATACATAGGCGTAGCCTTTGACATCACCGGCCAGAAAGCACAAAGCATCCGCATAAAGGCTGCCCTGGAGGCTGCCGGCACCCAGGAAGAAAGCTTTCGCCGGCAGATTAGCCAGCTGCAAACCCAACTAGCCGACAGGGGGCTAGCCCTGCAGCCCACAAGCACCGCATCCACCCCTGCCGGTGCCACCGGCAGCCTGCAGCAGCTGCCCCACGCAGCGGCACAGCTGGACGCAGCGCTAAACATACAGGCGGCCAACCTCTCACTGCTGAAGCTGACGGGCCTGCAAGCCCTGGCAGGCAAGCCACTGGCCAGCCTGCCAGGCAGCGCAAGCCTATTAAGCCCCGAAGACGTGCTGTATGACCTGGCTCGCCACGGCCACAGCACCCACATCCTGCACCTGCACACCCCCGCCGAGGAGAGCCAGCCCATGCTGGCCACCTTTGTACCCGCCGTGGATGCAGCTCAGCGACTCCTGCATATTGTGCTGATGCTGGTGCCCGTAAACACACCAACGGCAGCGCAACTCCTGCGGGCACAGTACCCGGCACCCGATAACACCCGTGAGCAACAAAAAGAAGCGCCACCCACCAGCCAGGAAACCCGTAGGGACCCGGCTGTGGAGGAAGAGGCAAACCCCTTTGCAGCGGTGGTAGGCCCAGACATTGCCCTGGACGAGGCCGAGAATGACCGCGCTGCAATGCCAGAGGCACTGACTCCGACATCCCTACCCTATGGACTGGAAGCCCAGCGGCCTGGCGAATTTCGAACAGACCGCACGGGCATCATCCTGGATGCAAACGGGGTCTTCTGTAGCCGCTATGGTTACCGCCTGAGCGAAGTCATCGGCCAGAACATCCGAATCTTGAAAAGTAAGCGCGTGAGCCCCGGTTATTTCTCACAGCTATGGGCCTCCATTAGCCAGGGCCATAGCTGGCGGGGTGAAATCCTGAATCAGGACAAAACGGGGGCCGAGCACTGGGCCTATCTGTGCATACAGCCGCTGCTAGATGTGGCGCAAAAGCCCAAGGCCTACGTAGCCCAGCTGTATGACATCCAAAACCACCAGGGAAACATAGCGAACCAAGACCAGGTGCTGGGTGTAAGCCAAGTGAAACAGCAGGAACCATGAGGTACAAACACCCGAAGCCCCCAGCCTGTACGCCCCAGACCCGCCAGAGACAAGGCCATACACCTATAACGTTTATGCCCACCCCCGCGTACAAGATAACGTTGCCAGCCACAGCAAAGACCCCGCAGTAGCCTAATAGTTAGATCTCCCCCCCACCCTTACGCCCCCCACCCAGCCCATGAATATGTATAGTCCCCCCAGCGATTCAGAAATCGACATAGAGCTTTCGGAACTCGAGCGGCTGACAGAGGCCATTCTCACCAAATACGGGTACGACTTCAGCGACTATGCCATGTCTTCCTTCAAGCGGCGCATCATCATGGTGCTCAAAAAGCATGCCATACGCACGGTAGAGCAGCTCATCAAAAAGCTGCTGCACGATGCCTCGTTTTTCGATCAGTTTATCCTGGATGTAACCGTAAACACAACCGAGATGTACCGCGACCCCTCCTTCTGGCGGGTACTGCGGCACCAGATACTGCCTATCCTGAATACCCGCCCGGAGTTCAACATCTGGCACGCAGCATGTAGCACGGGCGAGGAAGTGGTGAGCATGGCCAGCGTGCTGCGCGAAGAAGGCATGCTACAGCGAGCCAAGATATATGCCACCGACATTAACCATGTCGTATTAAAAAAGGCACAGGAGCTGCGCTACCCCGTACGCAACCAGGAGATCAGCCTGCAAAACTATGCCCAGACCGACCCAAAAGCCCGGCTGGAAGACTACTATGAGCTGAAGGATGGCGAAATGGTATTCGACAAGAGCCTGATCGAAAACATCAAGTTCAAGCACCACGACCTGGCCATAGACCACCACTTCTTCAAGTTTGACCTCATCCTGTGTCGAAACGTCATGATCTACTTCAACCAAAAGCTGCAGAACCGCGTGTTTGAGCTGCTGCACAACAGCCTGTTCCTCGGTGGTTTTGTGGCACTGGGTGCCAAGGAGTCGCTCATCTGGTGCAAGATTGCGGACAAGTTTGAGGCCGTAAACGATGCAGAAAAAATCTACAAAAAGATTAAACTGTAGGTGCCGCGCATGTTCTACATCAAGGACAAGAATAAATATCAGGCCCTGGTAATCGGCGGTTCTGCGGGCAGCTTCCCGGTTATTAACCGCATCCTCGAGAGCCTTACGCCCGGCTACCGCCTGCCCCTCATCATGTGCCTACACAGGCTGAAAGATAAACGGGAGGGCTTTCAGGAGGCACTGCGCATAAAAAGCAAACTGCCCGTGAGCGAGCCCGATGACAAAAGCCCAATCGAACACGGGAACGCCTATGTAGCACCGGCCAACTACCACCTGCTTGTTGAAAAACCCGGCCTCTTTGCCCTGGCTACTACAGAGCTGGTGCAGTATAGCAGGCCTAGTATAGACGTACTGTTTGAGAGCGCTGCCGACGTGTATCAGGATCGGCTGATCGCCCTACTGGTAAGTGGTGCCAACCGGGATGGTGCCTACGGCATGTACAAGGTAAAAAAAGCCGGCGGGCTATGCGTGGTGCAAGACCCCGAGGAGTGTGGAATGGCCACCATGCCCGAGGCGGCAATAAAGGCCACCCGAATAGACCACGTACTACCTGTTGAAAAAATCATTGAGCTCCTGCAGTCCGTTTAGCAAGGCAGGCCAGCCTGTATAGCGCCCCCGAAACCGACAGGCCCAAAACCCCAAATGCACCAGATCCGTAGTCTGCATAGAAGCCGTTGCCCCAGGCACAAGCAGGGTGCACGCGTGCAGCAGGCATACGGTAGCCGGCGGCCTGTAGCCTCCCGGCCACTATTTTTCTTATCGAAATATCGTATATTGCACGCGCTATAATTTTTCTGCATCTATTGCATTTGGTATGAGCGAGATAACAGCGACAGCCGACGGGCGTGTAAAGCGAGAACTGGGCTTTGTATATCCTTGCTACAAGGATATGGTAGACAATAACATTATATTCTCGTTTCGCGGCAAGGTAACAGCCGACCTGGTAACCAATGTACTGGAGATGATGGGAGAAAAGCTGGAAGACGAAAACGAGACCAAAAAGATGTCGAAAAAGCTGAGCAACGTAATGGTGGAGTGCCTTACGAATGTGTATGCCGAAGAAACAACCCCGATAGAGAAGCCCCACTATGACCCTACCGCGCTGCTGCTGGTAAAAAAGGTGCTCGATGCCTATGTAGTTATTACCGGCAGTTTCATAGCCACAAACACAGTATCCAAGCTGAAGAAAGTACTGGATCACATCAATTCGCTGGACAAGGATGGGCTGAAGGACTTTTATGTAGAGCAGCTATCTTCCGAAACAAGGCATGCCCACAACGGGCTAACCGTACTGGGCATGGTAGACCTCGCACGCAAGAGCAAGCATCAACTAACCTACCAGTTCAAGCTTGAGGATGCAGCCTACACCTACTTTCTGCTAGAGGCACGTATCTCTCCCCAGAGCTTCTAAATATCTCCCCTCGAAAACCACCCCAGCATATGGAACCGCTAAAAATTGAACCCACTCACAAAACGCCCAAGGTTTATTTTGACCCCAGCGAAAATGTATTCGAGCTTAGTGGCCGCTCCATCCCCGAAGATTCGGTGGGCTTCTACAAACATGTGCTAGACTGGATAGATGAGTATGGCAAAGCACCCAATGCCGAAACGGTTGTAACCTTTGAGCTAGAATACTTTAACACCAGTAGCTCAAAGAACATACTGGAGCTACTAAAAAAACTGGAGGCCATACATGAGGCAGGTAACAACCTGAAGATTGTATGGTACTACGACGAAGATGACGAAGACATGGAGGAGACCGGAGAGGACTACAAAGCCCTGCTATCCGTACCACTGGAATTAAAAATGAAAGTTTACTAACTTTGCGAGTCCTTTTTGGTAATCATCTGAAAATCAGAACCTATCTACCCTGGTAATATGACTTACAGCTACTATAAAAACATGCAGCAGAACAACATCATCTTTGTATACCAAGGTGAAGTTACTGCTGATCTTGTATCGTCTATCCTCCATATGATGGAGAACAAGCTGGATGGTGATGGGGAAGACAAGAAAATCAAGAAAAAGGTCTTCAACGTGATGGTAGAATGCTTGCAAAACGTATACCACCACCTGGATACCATTGATGTTTCGGTGTCGGAGGGCGATATCAACGATCGTACCGCACTGCTTATGATCGGCAAAGAGGAAACAGACTACTATGTCATCACCGGAAATCATATCTACAACGATCGAATAGCAAACCTGAAAGATCGACTGGAGAAGGTGAACAAATGCGACAAAAATGAGCTGAAAGCACTTTATCAGGCTATCCTGAACGATGGCGAGCTGTCTGAAAAAGGAACCGCGGGGCTTGGTATGATTGATATTGCCCGAAAAAGCGGCCAAAAGCTCGGCTTCGACTTCCACCCGGTAAACGATAAGTACTCTTTCTTTAGCCTGGAAGCCAAAATTGCACGCAACTAATCACTCAGTCTTTACTTAGATGAGAAACTTAATCATAGAACCCACCCCCAAGACACCAAAAGTTATCCTGAATGCCGATATCAACGTATTCGAGGTGTCTGGTCGTTCTATTCCCGAAGACTCGGTAGGGTTTTATCGCAAAATCCTGGACTGGATAGATGAGTACAGCAAAACACCGAACGCTAGCACGAACGTAAAGTTCCAGCTGGAATACTTCAATACCAGCTCTTCCAAATGCCTGCTGGACCTATTTCGCAAACTGGAGAAGCTTGCAAAATCCGGCAATGAAGTGTCTATCACCTGGTGCTATGATGCCGATGACGAGGATATGGAGGAAACCGGCGAGGACTACAAGGCACTGCTTGACATGAATTTCGAGCTTGTTTCCATATAAGATTTACACACAACACCCTGTGGGCTAAGAAAAAGTAAGATTGGCGTGTTCAAAAGTTTGACACGCCTTCTGTCTTTTGGTTTAGCCTTAGTCCTAATTTTGAACTAATAACCTAAACATACGGAGATGGCACAGAAGAAGGAAGAAGCGTTTCAACTAGAAAGTGTTGTACTGGAGAATGCGCGCAAGGCGCTGGAAAACCCCACCACTAATGCGGAACAGCTGCGCACAGAATACAGCACCCTGCTGGAGGAGTATGAAAAACTACTGGATGAGGCAAAATTCCTGACAAAAATCTCTGACAAACTGGAGGCCAAGCTGAACGCGAGCAACGAAAAACTGCAGCAATTCAACAAAGAACTGGCACAAGAGGCTGAATCGGCAAAAACCGAGACCGAGAAAGTGCTAAAGAAGAACCGCCGCCTCTTTGAGCAGAAAACCGAAGCCGATATCAGCCGGAACCGCCTACAGCTTACCATGACAATCCTGATTGGTCTGCTCGTGGTGGTTATCCTGCTGTTCGTCTATCAGTTCCTGGGCTGCCGCCTGGGCCTGAAAACCGGACCTGAATGCCGAGGTGCAGCCCGTACAGAGCAGGTACAGGAGCCGGGAAAGGCCGAAAGCACGATAGAAAACCTGGAGAACAATACCAGCCAAGAGGAAGTAAAGGAAACCAAAGAAGCGGAAGAAACAGAGAACGAGTTTAAATAGACCTCCCTCTGTTCGGTGTTATACCTGGGGGCTGCTCCGTGCGGAGCAGCCCCTTTTTTTATACACCCAGTGTGTGGTGTTTGTGGCCTATCGGGATGCAAAGGCATGAGCGAGCAAGCGACGTGTAAGCGGTGCCTGCGGGCGGGCCAGTAGCGCATCGGCAGCCTGTAGCTCTACAATGCGCCCACCATCCATTACGGCAATACGGTCGCTCATGTAGTGCACCACAGCCAGATCGTGGCTGATAAAAAGGAGCGAGAGGTTACAGGCTACCTTTAGTTCGTTTAGCAGATTGAGCACCTGGGCCTGCACACTTACATCCAGGGCAGCCACACTCTCATCACAGATCAGCAGCCGTGGCTGCAGTGCCAGCGCACGGGCTATGCCCACACGCTGGCACTGCCCACCACTCAGCTGGTGGGGATAGCGCTGAAAAACTTCTGCCGGTAGCCCCACCTGCTCCAGCAGCTGGCAGGCGCGGGCCTGGGCCTGGGCCTGGGCCTGGGCACGCCCACAGCGCTGGTGCACCCGCTGTACCTCCATCAGTGCCGCTCCCACTTTCATCCGGGGATTCAGCGATCCGCTGGGGTCCTGAAAGATCATCTGTACATACTGCGGCCGTGGGCGGGCCACAGGCTGGCCCTGCCAATACAGCCCTCCGGCACTGGCAGCCTCCAGGCCCACCAGGATCCTGGCCAGGGTACTTTTTCCGCAGCCGCTCCGGCCCACCAAGCCCAGGGTCTCTCCGGCATGAATGGTCAGGCACAGGTCGTGCAGGGCCGCCACAGGCCCGTAGGCTTTGTGCAGGCCCTCTATGCGCAGTAGCTCCGCTGGGTTGGTGCGCGCATTCAGGTCTGCACGCGGCTGGGGCTGGGCCTCTGGCTGCCCAAAGTCTGCCACCGTCTGTAGCCGATATGGGCGGCTGGCAGGGCGCGGGCGTGCGTGTAGCAGGCCCTGGGTGTAGGGGTGGGTAGGCTGGCTCAGCAGGCGGGCCGCTGGCCCCTGCTCCACCAGCTTGCCCTGATACAGCACCGCAATCTCGTCTGCCAGCTGGGCCACCAGGTTTAGGTCGTGGCTAATGAAGAGCATCGCCCGCTCGGCCTGCTCGGTGTGTATGAGTGCCCGGCAGAGTGTCAGTATTTCCTGCTGTACCTCCACATCCAGGGCGGTAGTGGGTTCGTCGGCCAGGATGAGGCGGGGGCGCTTGGCCAGGGCCATGGCGATCATTACCCGCTGCAGTTGCCCGCCAGACAGCTGGTGGGGATAACGCCGCAGGATTGCACCCGGCTGCGGCAGCTGTACGTCTTGAAAAAGACGCCGCATCTGCTCCATAGCCTGGCGCGGGCTGCCGGGCAGCCCCTCTATGGCCTGTTTGCCTATGCGCATCACGGGGTTCAGGCTGCTCATCGGCTCCTGAAAAATCATGGCTAAGTCAGCCCTTCGGGCTGCCGCCTGTAGCAGGGGCTGGCCCAGCAGGTTGGGGCCAGATTCCTCCAGCTGCACTAGGCCCGACACCCGGGCTGCCCTGGGTAGTAGGCCCATGATGGCCAAGGCCGTCATGCTCTTGCCGCTGCCACTCTCGCCCACCAGGGCCATCACCTTGCCGGGCTTCAGGTCCAGGCTCAGCGACTCCAGCACCGGCTGGGTACCAAACTGTACGCTGAGCCTGCGTATGCGTATCATCTCCCCTATAGGTAAAGCCCAAAGAGTGCGCTGCCGCTACCACTCAGCGCGGCATAGTCTGCCCCCTCGGCATACAGGCTCTGTAGCAGGGGCCGCAGCTGCGGGTAGCGCTGTAGCACCACCGGCTGAAAGTCATTTACCAGCAGGTCGGGCCACTTGGCTGTGGGCTGGTTCAAGATTGATTTCAGCTCCGTATCCGTATGGCAGTCGGCCAGGTTCAGCCAGCTGTAGGCTTCGGCAGTGGCTATGCGCAGCCCGGGCGTAAGCACCCGTATGGACTGGATGGCGGGCAGGCTGATGGGGGCCAGCTGCTCGCCCCGGCCGGTAGCGTACATCGGTTCGTCGTAGAAAAAGAAGGGCACATCCGAGCCCAGCCGGGCACCCAGCTCCGCCATCTCCTCCCTGCCCAGATCAAGGGAAAAAAGCTGATTAATGGCCTTGATAACCCCTGCGGCATCACTGCTACCCCCACCCAGGCCGCTGCCCAGGGGGATGCGCTTATTCAGGTGGATGCTTACATGCCCTACCCGATCGTAGTTTTCGGCCATCAACTGATAGGCACGCTGTACCAGGTTATCCGCTGTGCGGCCGGGTATGGGTAGGCCCTCGTAGGTAAAAACGGAAGGATACACCTTGCTTACGCGGTCCACAGTCAGCACATCGTACAGGCGGTGTACGGGCACAAATGCGGTCTCGATGTTGTGATAGCCATCCGGGCGTTTCCCTTTTACAAAGAGTCCCAGGTTTACCTTGGCGTGGCAGTTCAGGGTTATCAGCATATACTGTTGTTTATTTCCTGGTTAGTTTTCTTCTTTTGATGAGATAGTCGGTCAGTGCTTTGTCATACGGCTGGCGAATATCTACTTCGATCAGGTCAATTTCCAGCTCCCTGCATTTTTTCTTTACGCGCTGCTGGTAGGCCAGCATCAGCTCCTGATACTGGTCTCGTATTTCGTGGGGCAATACCCGCAGGGTTTCGCCGCTTTCCAGGTCCTTCAGCAGCAGGGGGGTATTGGGAAACTGAAAGCGCGACTCGGTTTCGGCATCCAGCAGGTGGAAGATCAACACCTCGTGCTTGCCGTGGCGCAGGTGCTGCAGGGCAGGGAAGAGCTGGTCCACGTCCTGCGGTGCCCCCAGCAGGTCTGTTATCAGCACCACCAGGCCACGGCGGCGGATGCGTGTAGCCAGCTGATGTAGTACCTCGGGCGTGCTGGTGGTATGGGTAAAATCAGCAACCTGAGCAGCCACTTCCTGCAGCCTGGATAGCATGGGCACCAGGTAGCTACGCTTAGCCCTGGGTGGGGCATAAAAATGCAGCCGCTGGTCGAAGAGAGCCAGCCCGGCAGCATCCTTCTGCTGGATCATCAGGTAGCTGAGTGCTGCACACAGGTAGGCACCATACTCCAGCTTGCTCAGCCTGTCGGGGGCCTGCACGGGGTAGCGCATGCTGTCGCTGGTATCCAGTACCAGGGTGCACAGCAGGTTGGTCTCCTCCTCGTACTTTTTGGTGAACAGCTTGTCTGTACGGGCATACACCTTCCAGTCCACACTACGCAGTCCCTCGCCCGTATTGTAGGGGCGGTGCTCGGCAAACTCTACGGAAAAACCGTGGTACGGACTCTTGTGCAGGCCGGTAATAAAGCCCTCCACAATCATGCGGGCCTTTACCTCCATGTTCTTCAGGCGACTGATCACCAGGGGGTCCAGATACTTCAGGTCTTGCACCATAGGGGCAAATTACAGCCCGGGCCGCATCTTTACAAGCCACCGGCTGCTTTCGTGCTGTGCCAGCCTGGCGGATCAACCGAATGAGCAGGCAAGTCTTTTTTTCATTTTGTCCGGGCCTTGGCAGGGGGTTGGCAGCGTTTTTGCTTTACTACTACCTGGCAAAGCCTGTATAAATTCGCAATTTTGCAGCATGAATAGGCCCGGCTTTTTTTCTGCATGGATAGGCCTGCTGAGTCTGGCAGCATTCCCGCTGTGGGCGCAGCCCGGGGGCCAAAGTCCGGCATCCCACGCCGTGGAGGTGCCGGACCCGCCGCAGAAGAATGAGGTGCCCGGATACTACGGCCCCATTGGCTGCCAGGGCCTGATGGATCCGGCAGCACTGGCCATGGCCAGGCAGCGTATCCGCGCTGCGGGCTACCCCCAGCAGCAGAAGGAGGCGGGGCGGGACATACTGCGGCAGCACTGCCTGAGTACCAGCCAGCGGGTAGATCTACTCAGTGCCTTCGATTTCGAAACAGACCGGTTGGAGATGGCTAAGGAAGGCTACGCCAGCCTGTACGACCTGCACTATGCCTATCGGCTCATCCTGCTCTTTGGCCATGAGAGCAACGCGCTGGAACTGCTAGCCTGGCTAAGCACCCGGAACGACGCGGGAAAGTGGGTGTGGGCACGCCCCCTGCCCGGCGCACCCGCACCCGCGCAGGCCAGCTGCCAAAGCCCCCTGCTGACCGAAGAACTGGACGATGTGCTGAAGTATGCACAGGCCGTCAGCTTTCAGGAGACCCGACAGGCCCTGGTGCGCTACCTGGCCCACACCCGCTGCCTGCGCAGTGCCCAGGTGGTACGCATCCTGCAGCTCTTCGCCTTCGAAGACCAGCGCCTGGAGGCGGCCCAGTACCTGTATCCCTATACCTACGACCCCCAGAACTATGCCACTGTAGGCCAGGCCCTAGGGCTGCAGGAAAGCAAGGATCGGCTCGAGCGCTTCCTCGCGCAGCCGGATAGCGGCACAAAGTGAAAGGCCGCCCGGCCCGCCCCCCCGCCAGTGTATAGATAACCCAAACCAAGCACCATGTTTCTGTACCAACCCACCCCCAGCGAGCTGAATGAAAAATGGGTAACCCACATGCTACAGCATGTAGGCATCGAGTTTACCGAGGTGGGGCACAACTACCTGAAAGCCCGTATGCCCGTGGATGCGCGTACCCAGCAGACTTTTGGCATCCTGCATGGGGGTGCCTCGGTGGTGCTGGCCGAGAGTGTGGGAAGCATAGCGGCAAACCTGTGCGTGGCCCCAGACCGGCAGGCCTGCGTGGGGCTAGACATAAATGCCAACCACCTGCGCACAGTACGCAGCGGCTGGGTGTATGCCCATGCGCACCCCATCCACCTGGGCCAGAGCACCCAGGTGTGGCAGATAGACCTGACCAACGAAGACGGACAGGCTGTATGCGCAAGCCGCCTTACAATGGCGGTAATAAACAAGGCCCAGCCTGTTTATTCCTAGTTTGCGCACAAAAGCAGCCCAAACAGTTGGAACATTGGGCGCGGCTTGCTACATTTGCCGTCCGTCTCTATTTGTACAAAACATGGCTAAGAAGAAAGGCAACCGCTTTCAGGTAATACTGGAATGTACTGAGCACAAAAACAGTGGTCAGCCCGGCACATCGCGTTACATGACGCAGAAAAACAAGAAGAATACTCCGGAGCGCCTGGAGCTGAAGAAGTACAACCCCATCCTGAAGAAATACACCATCCACCGAGAAATTAAGTAAGCACTATGGCAAAGAAAGTAGTAGCAACCCTGAAAGATAAAAATGCCGGACCTGGCGTAGCCAAGGTAATCCGTGCCATTAAAAACGAGAAGACTGGCTCCTACAGCTTCAAGGAGGAGATTGTGCGCGCCGACCTGGTGCAAGAAACCCTGAAAAAGACAAGCTAGCCCCTCTCCACAGGAGCAAGCCCGAAGGCTGGTCTACTGCGTAGGCCAGCCTTTTTTTTGCGCACGCTGCTACAGGCCTGCTGTAGCAGCTATCCAGCGCAGCAGCGCCTCCTCTGCCGGCTCCAGATGCTGGTCTCGGCGGGCCATTACCGCACGGGCGGTAGCCAGGGCCTTTTCCACCTCATAGGGCACCCACCCGCCTGCTCCACCCCACCGAAAGGAGGGTATGTACTTGGGCGGAAAGTCGGCCCCGAAGATGCTGGCCGATACCCCCACGGTGGTGCCGGTGTTGAACATGGTGTTGATGCTACTCTTGCTATGGTCGCCCATGATGAGGCCGCAAAACTGTAGGCCCGTCTCTACCATGGCCTGCTGCCGGTAGCTATAGGCCCGCACCGGGCTGTAATTGTTTTTCAGGTTCGACGTGTTGGTATCGGCACCCAGGTTGCACCAGGCACCCAGCACGCTATTGCCCAGGAATCCATCGTGTCCCTTGTTGCTATAGCCCCACAGTACCGAGTTGGAAACCTCCCCGCCCACCTTGCAGTAGGGGCCCAGGGTGCTATCGCCCCGCAGCTTGGCACCCGCATTCACCACCGCGCCCTCGCACAGGGCATGCGCCCCCTGGATGATAGCGCCTGGCTGCACCTGCGCACCGGGTGCTATGTAGATAGGCCCATCGGTGCCATCCAGTATGGCGGCACGTACCTGGGCACCGGCCGCTACAAACACCTGGCCATACACCGCAGTGTGCGGATCTGCTACTGGCGGGCAGGCCCTGCCAGCGGTGAGGGCGGCATAGTCTTTCCGGATCCAGTCACCATTTAGCCTAAACAGATCCCAGGGGGCGGCCAGGCTGCCAAAGGTGTGGGGATAGGTAGTGAGCCGCACGCGCGGGGGCAGCAGGCCATCGGCCGTGGGTGCAGCGCCTGCGCGAAAGGCCAGTGGCATGCCAGCGGGATCTTGCAGGCCCTCATCGGGGCCCAGCTGCTGTATGGCAGCACACAGGTCTGCATCGGGCAGCAGGTGCCCGGCTATGTAGGTGGCATCGGCAGGGGCGGGCAGGCATGTGCTGCGGTGAGCCAGTGCCCCGTAGGCCAGCAGCGGCACAGGTTCCCCCAGGCTGCGCATCCACTTATCCTGCACGCGGTCTATACCCAGGCGCAGGTCGGCCACTGGCCGTGTCAGCGTCAGCGGATACAGGTCTATCCGCGTGGGTGGGTCATACAGCACGTACGGCATGGGGCAAAGGTATTCGGGTCCTTGTCATCAGTCAAACAGCCCACGCACCAGGGGGCCCTTACGGTCCCTGCACAGGCGCTGTACCCGCAGCTCGCACTTCAGCTGCTGCAGGGTGGTGTTGGCCTGCCGCTCCAGGCTGCAGGAGCTGCGCCACAGATGCTGGGCCTGGTAGAACAGGGCTTGTACAGGGATCAGGCTCATACCAAATGAGGAATCAAAACCACCGGGCGCGTTTCTCTAGTCTTGGTTCAGCTTTAGCACCTCGGCCTTGAAGGCATCGCCCCGGGCCTCGTAGTTGTCGAACAGGTCGAAACTGGCACAGGCAGGGCTTAGCAGCACCGAGTCTCCCTCGGCAGCCAGCTCCAGGGCCATTTGCACCGCGCTCGTCATCTGCTCAGCATGCAGGATGGTCTTTACCGTACCGCGAAAGGCCTGCTCTATCTTGTCCTTTCCCTCACCCAGGATGACAATGGCTTTTACTTTTTCCTGCACCAGGGGCAGGATCATGCCATAGTCATTGCCCTTGTCTATCCCGCCCAGTATCCACACCGTAGGGCGGTGCATGCTCTGTAGGGCAAACCAGGCGGCATTTACATTGGTGGCCTTGCTGTCGTTGATGAAATGCACGCCCTGCACGGTGCGCACCGGCTCCAGGCGGTGGGGCATGCTGTCAAACTCCTCCAGGCTCTCGCGGATCACTTCCTTGCGGATGTCTACCAGGCGGCCTACCACGGCACTGGCCATGGCATTGTGCTGGTTGTGCTTTCCTTTCAGCTTCAGCGCATCCAGGGGTAGTTTTTCCGTTTTCTTAGCTTTTAACTTCTTATTCAGGTCTAGCATAATGTGTTGATTTTCAATATAAACAAGTACATCCTCGGCCTCTTCGAAAGCATAGGGTATCTGGGTAGCCTGTGTGGGGTTCCGGGCCAGCGCGTCTACCAGCACAGGGCTATCGGCACAGTATACCAGGTAGTCGTCCGGGCCCTGGTTCTGGCTGATTCGCATCTTGGCATCGGCGTAGCGCTGCATGCTGCCGCCATAGCGGTTCAGGTGGTTTTCGTAGATATTTGTGAGCACGGCAATGTGTGGGCGGAAGTGCACCACATGGTCTAGCTGAAAGCTGCTGACCTCCACACAGTACCAGGCGTGGGGGTCCTGGGCCACCATGCGGGCAAAGCTGTTGCCTATATTGCCACACAGGCCTACGTCCAGTCCGCCTTTCTTCAGGATGTGGTAGATGAGGCTGGTGGTGGTGGTTTTGCCATTGCTGCCACTGATGGCAATGATGCGGCTATGGGTATGCCGGGCGGCAAACTCTATCTCGCTGATCACCTCCAGGCCGTGGGCCAGTGCCTGCTGTACCAGGGGGGCCTCCGTAGGGATGCCCGGGCTTTTGACCAGGATGTCGGCCTGTAGCACCCGCTCGGGCGTATGGCCACCCAGCTCGTGGGCTATGCCCCGCTGCTGCAGCTCGGCCACAAAGGGCGCCTGCGGCAGGCCGGCATCGCTCACAAAAACCGAATAACCCAGCTGCTGGGCCAGCACGGCAGCCCCCAGCCCGCTCTCCTGGGCACCTAATATGGAAATACGCATACTCATCGCAGTTTCAGGGTAGCAAAGGCTAGCAGGGCCAGCAGTACGGTGATGATCCAAAACCGACTCACAATCTTGGCCTCGTGCCAGCCCAGTAGTTCATAGTGATGGTGCAGGGGGGCCATACGGAAGATGCGGCGGCCCTCGCCATACTTACGCTTGGTGTACTTGAAGTACACAACCTGTGCGATGACCGAGAGCGACTCCACAAAGTAGACCCCACAGATAATGGGCAGTAGCAGCTCCTTCTTCACCATCAGGGCCAGCACGCCCACTACGCCGCCCAGTGCCAGGCTGCCCGTATCGCCCATGAAGATCTGGGCGGGATAGGTATTGAACCACAGGAAGCCGATACAGGCACCCACCAGGGCAGCACAGAACACCAGCAGCTCGCCCGAGGCAGGGATGAAGCTGATGTGCAGGTAATCGGCAAAGATGGCGTTGCCCGACACATAGGCCAGGATGGCAAACACCATGGCCACAATGGCGGTGGTGCCTGCCGCCAGGCCGTCCAGCCCATCGGTCAGGTTCACCCCGTTGGAAACAGCCGTAACAATAAAGATGACAACCAGAATGTACAGGATCTTGCTAGCCAGGTTTTCGCCGCCGGTCAGCAGGGCGTAGTTAAAGGTCAGGTCTTTGAAAAAGGGTACATCCGTCTGGGTAACAAAGGAGAAGTCGCGCTTGCCAAACAGGCCAACACCTACGGTGTAGCGAGAGTCTTCGGGTATCAGCAGGGTCAGGCGGTCATTTCCGCGCTTCACCAGGTAGTGGTCAAAGGCCAGGCTATCGGCCGGGCGTTCGGCCAGGCGGTAGGGGCCAGCCCGCATTACCTGGTCGCCGGCACGGAAGCCCAGGCTGGACAGGTAGGCACTCTTACGGAGGGTGCCATCTGCATCCATCTTCAGGTTGTCTCCGCGAAACTGGGGGTGATACAGCATGGTGAACCCCACAATGAGGCCCAGGCCCAGCTGGCCCACCACCTTGAATTTTCCCTTCAGGCCGGCCTTATTTTTTTTGAATACCTTGATGTAGTCGTCCAGAAAGCCAATAAGGCCCATCCACACTGCGGCCACCATCACCAGGAGCACATACGCATTGGTAAGATCGGCCAGCAGGAGGGTAGGCACCAGCAGGGCCAGAAGGATGATAAGCCCCCCCATGGTGGGCGTGCCCGACTTGGCCTTGTGGGTGCTGGGGCCCAGTTCGCGTATCCGCTCGCCCAGCTTTCGGCTCTTCAGCCACAGGATGATGTGTCGCCCTACGAACAGCGACAGCAGCAGCGACAGCAGGGCGGCCAGGGCGGCCCGGAAGCTGAGGTACTGCAGCACCCCGATGCCGGGCAGGTCCAGGTCTTTTAGCCAGTGGGGTAGAAAGTAGAGCATAGTCAGTTAGTTAGCAGATTGGAAGGCCTTTTTCAGTTCTTCTCGGTCGTCAAAAGGGTGGCGCACCCCGCGTATTTCCTGGTAGGTTTCGTGGCCCTTGCCCGCCAGCAGGATCACATCCCCCGGCTTGGCCAGCTGGCTGGCAGTGCGGATAGCCTCTCGCCTGTCCATCAGGCGCAGCACCCTGCGCCGGGCTGTGGCGGGTACGCCAGCCTCCATATCGTCCAGGATGGCAGCCGGATCTTCGTCGCGCGGGTTGTCCGAGGTAAGGATTACCTGGTCGGCCAGCTCGCAGGCTATGCGTGCCATCTCGGGCCGCTTACCCTTGTCGCGGTTGCCGCCCGCCCCTATCAGCACAATCAGCCGGCCGGGTATCTGTATTTCCTTCAGGGTCTTCAGGCTATTGTGCAGCGCATCCGGGGTGTGGGCATAGTCTACAATAGCGGTGATGGGGCCAAAGTGCAGCGTCTGGAAGCGGCCGTTGATGGGCAGCAGCTCGCTGGCATGCAGCAGCACCTCCGCCTCGGGCAGCTGTAGCTCTCGGGCGGCAGCCACTACGGCCAGCAGGTTGTAGGCATTGAAGGTGCCCAGCAGCCGGATCCAGATCTCCTGCCCGTTGATCTCCAGGAGCTGCCCCTCAAAGGTGCTCTCCAGGATGCGTGCCTGGTAGTCTGCGGGGCTCTTCAGCGCATAGGTGCGCTGGCGGGCCCGGGTGTTTTGCGCCATAAAGCGCCCATTCTTGTCGTCTACATTCAGCAGGGCAAAGGCGCTGGCGGGCAGTTGGTCAAACAGCAGTTTCTTGGCATTTCGATACTCGGCCATACTGCCGTGGTAGTCCAGGTGGTCGCGCGTCAGGTTCGTGAATAGGCCGCCAGCAAAGGGGATGCCCACCACACGGCGCTGGTGCAGGGCGTGGCTACTCACCTCCATAAAGCAGAAGGCACAGCCCTGGTCGCGCATTTGCGCCAGATAGGCCTGTAGCTGCAGGGGGTCGGGCGTAGTGTGGGTGGCAGGCAGCACCTGCCCGGCTATGCGCACCTCCACGGTGCCGATCAGCCCACAGGCATAGCCCATGCGGGTACACAGGTCGTACAGCAGGGTAGCCACGGTGCTCTTTCCATTGGTGCCCGTTACGCCTATGCAGGCCACCTCCTCGGCCGGGTTGTCGTGGTAGTTGGCGGCCATCCAGGCCAGGCTCTCGGCGGCATCGCGCACCTGGACGTAGGTGATGTTTTCATTTAACTGGGCTGGCAGCTGCTCGCACACAATGGCTACCGCCCCCTGGGCCTCTGCAGCCGGTATGTACTGGTGCCCGTCCGCCTGCGTACCCCTGATGGCAATGAAGACCGTGCCTGGGGCCACGTGCCGGCTGTCGAACTGCAGGGCCTGCACCTGCCGGTCTCGGGTACCTGCCACCTGCTGCAGGGGCACACGGTACAGGAGGTCTTTCAGGTTCTTCATTTCAGGTCGAGTACAATCAGTTGGTTTCTATACAGCCGGCTGCCGGCCTTCAGGCTTTGCCTATATACCTGGCCGTGGCCCCGCAGCGCCACGCGCAGGCCCAGGTTTTCCAGCAGGGCCATGGCATCCTTTGCAGGCATGCCCTTCACATCGGGCACCAGCTTATCCTGCAGGCGGTAGGCATGCAGGCTTACCCCCTGGGGGCTGGTGCGCACCCGCACATAGTCTGTACTGGGCTTGTGCTCGGTGGGGATGCGCAGGTGCTTGTACTGCACCTGTGCATCGTGCCGGTGCAGGGCGCGGCTGGCGGGCAGGCTGGGCCTGGCCCCGGCAGCCGGAACCGCCAGGTGGGCCTGCAGCGGCTGCAGGCGGGTGGCTTGTAGGGCCTCGGCTACCTCGCGCACCACCGGTGCTGCCACGTCTCCGCCGTAGTAGTCGCCCCCCTCGGGTTCGTTTATCAGCACGATGCAACTATACCGGGGCTGGTCGGCCGGGAAGTAGCCCACAAAGCTGGACACATAGGCCTTTGTATAATGTCCGTCCTTCAGGCGCTGGGCCGTACCCGTCTTGCCCGCTATGGGCACCTTGCTCTTGCGTATACTACGTGCCGTGCCGCGCTCTACCACCCCACGCAGCATGGCCTGTAGCTGGCTCAGCGTCTGCTCGCTACACATTTTGGGGTTCAGCACCTCGGCCTCATAGGTTTTCAGTACCTGCGTTTTACTGCGTATCTCTTTCACAATCAGGGGCTGCAGCATCACCCCGCCATTGGCCAGGCCGTTGTAGAAGGTGAGCATCTGCAGGGGCGTGAGCGAGATGTTGTAGCCAATGCTGAGCCAGGGCAGGGTGGTGGCATTGTAGGCCTTGTCTTGTGGCCGGATGAGCTTGGGGAAGGGCTCGCCCTTTAGCTGGAAGTGCACCGGGCGGGTAATGCCCAGGGCATCCAGCTGCAGGTAAAACTTCTCGGGGTTGTGCCGAAAGTGGGCATTTACCAGCTTGCTCACGCCCACATTGCTGCTGCGCTCTATGGCCTCTTGCAGGGATATCCTTCCGGATATGTAGTCGTCTTTCAGCACACGGTCTGCATACTCTATGCGGCCATTTCCCACATCCACACTGTCATCGGGCTGTATCTGGCTGCTCTCCATCAGGGCCAGGGTGCTTACCAGCTTAAAGGTGCTGCCAATCTCGAGCCGGGTGGCCACGGCATGGTTGTACGACTCGGGGTAGTTTGCCAGTGCCTTTATCTCTCCGGTTTGCACCTCCATCACAATGGCCAGCCCCCACTTGGCACGATGCTTCTCCACCGCCTGGCGCAGGGCTGCATCGGTTACGTCCTGTATGTTCACGTTCAGCGTGGTTTGGATGTCCAGGCCATCCTGTGCCTCTACCTCGTAGATGTAGTTGAGCGGCACCTCTACCCCGCCGCCCACACGCTGCACCAGCATCTGCCCATCCCGGCCCCTCAGCTGTCGGTTGAAGCTGTACTCAATGCCCCTGCTGCCTACGGTGTCATTGCGCATGCTACCCAGGGTGATCTTGGCCAGGTTGTCCAGCGGATAAAAGCGGCTGTTGTTTACTTTTTCTACAATCAGCCCCCCCCGGTATCGCCCTTGGCCGAAGATGGGCATTTGCTCTATCTGCTTCAGCTCTCGTATGGTGCACAGCCGCCGGTAGGGGAAGAGATATACATGCCGGTCGCCCTCCTGGCGGGCATGCAGGATGAGGCGCTTGAAGTGCACGATATCGGCCTCTCCCTCGCCAAACTGTGTGGCCAGAGCGGTGCACAGGGCATTCAGGCTGTCGGGAAAGTTGGGAAAATAGCGGGGATCCATGCGCGTGGCATCGATGGCTATGCGGAAGAAAGGAAGCGTGGTAGCCAGCACCGATCCATCATCGGCCAATATGCTGCCTCGGTCTGCCAGCATATTGCGCTTATACACCCGCTCGCGGTTTTTGCGGGCCTCGTAGTAGTCGGCCTTGCCCCACTGCAGGCGCAGCACCTGCACACACACCAGCACCCCAAAAAAGATGAAACCGGCAAACAGCAGGTACACGCGCTTCAGTATGGTATCCGAGACCTTACTCATGGCTTTTTACCTCCAGCTGAATGGGGGGTTCTTCGGGCCGCTGCAGGCCCAGGCTATCCATCTGGCCTACCAGGGTGCTCTGCTTGCGGATTCGGCTGAGCTGGGCATTCAGGGTGTTGTACTCACTCTCCAGCTCCTTTACCTCCTCGCTCAGGCGGTCTACCTGGCGGGCATGGCGCTCGGCCAGGTGGCTGCTCCATATATACGCCAGGCCGATGAGGGTAAGGAAGGCGGCAAACACCAGGTTCCGCTGCATCAGGCCCAGCAGGCTTATGCGGCCCGGCCGTAGCGAAAGGCGTACCTTGGGCCGCAGGCTTGGGCGTGCACGCTTGGGGGGTGGGGTATGGTCATCTCCCCGACGGATGCGGTTCTCTTTCATGCTTTTTCGGCGATTCGGAGTTTGGCAGAGCGGGCGCGGGGATTCTGCCGAATCTCGGCCTCATCGGGGGTAATGGCCCGGCGGGTTATCAGCCGCCAGGGGGTATGGGGGTGGCCATAGGCATCCTTTTGCAGCTCGCCATCGGCGCGGCCGGCGCGCAGGTAGTGCTTTACCAGCCGGTCTTCGTAGCTGTGGTAGCTGATGATGACCAGGCGGCCACCCGGCTTCAGCACCCGCAGGCTCTGCTGCAGCAGGTCTTCCAGCGCGGCCATTTCGTCGTTTACGGCTATGCGCAGGGCCTGGAAGAGGCGGCTCAGGTCGGCATACTCGTTATGGCGGGGCAGGAAGCTGCGCACCGCCGCCACCAGCTGGGTGGTGGTCTCGGGCTGTGCCGCCTTGATGGCGCGCGCCATGGGGCGGCTTTTACGAAAGTCGCCGTACTGATACAGGATGTCGGCCAGGGCCTCGGGCGTGCTCAGTGCTATCAGCTCGGCGGCCGTGGGCCCCTGCTGCTGCATGCGCATATCCAGCGGTGCCTCGGCCCGGTAGCTAAAGCCACGCCCAGGCTCATCCAGCTGGTGGCTACTTACCCCCAGGTCGGCCAGTATGCCATCCACAGGCGGATAGTCTGCCAGGCAGGTGTACAGCTGGCGAAAATTGCACGGAAAAAAGTGGAAACGCGTATCGTAGAGGCGATTTTTGGCCGCGTCCGGGTCTTGGTCAAAGGCATATAGCCGCCCCTCGCCCTGGCCCAGGCCAGCCATAATGGCCCGGCTGTGGCCACCGCCCCCAAAGGTAGCATCCACGTAGTGCCCCTCGGGCCGCAGCTGTAGCCCCTCCAGGGCCTCGGCTAGCAAAACGGGTGTATGGTACATGAGGCTAGGCATCGGGGGTGGGTGTGGGGCGGGTGCCGCCCATTACGCGCTCGGATATATCGGCCAGCCGGGGCAGGTGGTCTTGCAGCTGGGCCTCAAAGCGGGCCTGGCTCCAGATCTCAATCTTGTTGCCCGACCCGATCAGTACCAGCTCCTTTTCGATGCTGGCATGCTCGGCCAGCTTCTTGGGCACCAGCAGGCGGTTACTGCCATCCAGGCTAACGGGCACAGCCCCGGCCTGAAACAGGCGGGCAAAGGTTCGGTTTTCGGCTACAAACTGATTTTGGCTGTAGATCTTCGTCAGCTCCTCTTGCCATACCTTCTCCGGATACAGGGCCAGGCAGTCGTCCAGCCCCCGGTTGATCACAAAGGACTGACGCTCATCCTCGGGCAGCTGCTTCAGCAGGGCTGCCGGCATCAAAAACCGGCCCTTGGCATCTGCCTTGCATTCAAATTCGCCGAAGATAAACATGAGTAGTAGTAGAGCAGAACAAAAATACCACTTTATCCCACTTGCCCCCACCCAGGCCCCAAAAAATCTTATGGTAAATTATTCACAACTTTCAACTACTTGATAATCAGGCATTAAAAAAGAGAAAAAGCGTGGGAATCGCACAATCGCTTAACCAGCCGGGCAAAAAGAAAACCAATACACAACCCGATGTAGGCCGATCCTGGGCGCCTAAAAATGAGCAACGAGTAACCCGAGGTGAACGACCGAAACGCAGAATAACCCAAAAGTGGGAGAAAGTGGAAGCAGGTGTTCCTTCTATCCATACGACCTCAAAACTTCCGGCCACATAGGCCGCGGCAGGCTCGCTTTTCACACACAGTTTTGTAAATTGCGGCACGCAAGCCTGAAGAGTTATGCCCACAGTTACGATAGACGGTAAGGAATTCGCCTTTGAAGGGCAGCAGAAGCTGCTCCCCTTTATCCTGGAGCGGGGGATGGAAGTACCCTACTTCTGCTGGCACCCGGCCATGAGTGCCCCTACCAACTGCCGCATGTGCCTGGTGGATGTAGGCTTCCCCATAAAGAACAGAGAAACCGGCGAGTATGAGCTGGACGCACAGGGCAAGCGCAAGATCCTGTGGGGCCGAAAGCCCAGCACCAGCTGCAACCAGGACCTGGTGCCCGACATGGTGGTGCGCACACAAAACACCAGCCCCGCCATCAAAAAAGCACAGGAGGGTGTGCTGGAGTTTATCCTGGCCAACCACCCGCTAGACTGCCCGATATGCGACCAGGCTGGCGAGTGCCCCCTACAGATCAATACCTATAAGTACGGGCCGGAAGGTAGCCGCTTCGAGCTAAACAAGGTGCACAAGCCCAAGCGCATCCCGCTGGGGCCACGCGTAACCCTGGATGCCGAGCGCTGCATAAACTGCACCCGCTGCACCCGCTTTACCGAAGAGATCAGCGGCACAAACCAGCTGAGCATCATGGCGCGGGGAGAGAAAAACTTCCCTACCGCAGGCCCGGGCAAGACCTTCGACGATCCCTACTCCCTCAATACCGTAGACATCTGCCCCGTGGGTGCCCTTACCAGCACAGACTTCCGGTTTAAGGCCCGGGTGTGGGAGATGAACTATACCCCAAACATCTGTACTGGCTGTAGCAAGGGCTGCAACGTGGACGTGTGGGTGCGCGACAATGAGGTACTGCGCCTTACCCCCCGCGCAAACCAGCAGGTGAATGCCTACTGGATGTGCGACAGTGGCCGCCTGGACTACATGCGCTACAACACAAACCGCGTAAGCGGCATCAAGCTACAGAACGACCTGCCCACCACACACAAGGATGGCCTGACACAGCTGGCAAGCCTGCTGCAGCTGCATCTGGGTAGAACCCTCTTCGTAGGCTCGGCCCAGGCCAGCCTGGAGAGCCTGTATGTGCTACGGCAGCTGGCAGGGCACCTGGGTGCAACCAGCCTGTACTACCTGCCCGATGTGCAAGCCGGCTGGGGAGACCAGCTGCTGCGCCGGGATGACCGCAGCCCAAACCAAGCCGGAGCCGAACTGCTGGGCTACGCTGCCACCACCCAGGAGCAGCTAGCCAGTGTGGCAGCAGGCTACGAACTCATTGTGGTACTGGAGGATAACCGCGTGGCCGAACAGATGATCGGCCTGGGCAAGAACACCGCCGTATTTGCCAGCACCTACTTCCAAGGCCACGAACAGGCCGCACTGGTGCTGCCCGCAGCTACCAACTTCGAGATGGCCGGCACTTACCTGAACAGCGACCGAGTAGCCCAGCTGACCCAGCAGGCTAAACAGATCCGGCAGATGACCCCCGAAATGTGGATGTCTATGCCCAAAAGCCGCCTGGATGCAGGTGGCGTGGCCATAGACACCTGGCGCCACCCCGAGCACATAGTAGACTGCCTACCCAGCTGGCTACTGCTGTCTGCCACGGCTGCTATTGCAGGCATAGAGCTGCCCGGAACACACAAGGAGCTATTTGGCACGCTGAAAAACCTGTACCCAGACCAGCTGGCGCAGGCCGAACTGCCCACGCGCAACCGAACCGAGAGCTTTAAGCAAAGTCAATTCGACTTTGCGGGCAAGTCCAGGCCCTAGCTTGGGTGCTTCTAATCCCCCACCTCCCTTACGCACTAGGTCTCCAGGGTGCTGACTTTGTCCACGCTTGTAGGCTACGGCAGGGAATCCCGAGTGCAAGGGTCCGGCTCCACGGCGCACGTACCGGCCATCAGGCATTCATGTATGGGCTGGCCCAGACTAGGCACCAAACCGGCCTGCGACAAAGGCCAGGAATTCTTCGTTCACCTTCTCGTCGTGCGCGTTGTCGGGCATATTGAAGATGCGCGTGCGCAGGTACTGCTGGGCTTCCTCATAGCTGGTCAGTACATTGATGTCCTGTAGTGCCTGCCTAAAGCGCTGGGTGTCTCCGCCAAATACCTTCTGTACGTACTGGAACTGCTTGTGCAGCGGAATGCTGTCTGAGCGCAGTGGGCGGCCTGGCTCCGGGTTCGGGCTGGGCCTACTGCCAAAGGTATCGGCCATCCGGGCAGTGGGCATAGCCGGAGCGGGGGCTGGGGTGCGGGGGTCGACAGGCGCAGCCGGAGGGGTACCCGCCGTAGGGGCCGGGGTGGCAAACAGGGTGGCCGGGGCGACAGGTTCCGCGCCCTGGCTGGCCGACCCGGCTGCAGTAGCCTCCGCAACGGCCGGTAGGGGCTGGCCAGCGGCAGCCCGGTACTGCTCGGCCTGGTAGTGGGCCAGGGGCTGAACCTGCTCGGCATAGCGTGCTGCCAGCTTTTGCAGTTTCTCGCGAAAGTCGGCCAGGGTAATGGTATCAACCCCCTGTTTTTCGTAGTGGTGCACCAGGCCCTGCACCAGGAAGTCGTAGCACAGAATAAAACCCGCAAATCGTTCCAGCTTCTCGCGCTCCAGTACCTCCTTGTTGCCAAAAAAGTATTTACACAGCGCCTCGGCCGGATTCAGGATAAGCCATAGGGTGTTGTATACAGCCTTTTTTAGTAGCTCGGGCATCTCGCTACCTGGCACCGCCAGGTGGTGGCTCAGCTGCTGCTCCAGTTGGGCCATAGCAGCCTGCACGGCCGGAGCATCGTAGTTGAAAAACGGATGGCGAACCCGCTGCATATAGCCCCGCCACTCCTGAAATAGCTGAAAGAGCACAAAATGACGCACCTGCGGATGGGTGGGCAGCTGTAGCAGGCTGTCTCCGTCCAGCACCTCCGGCAGATTGGGCTGCAGGGTGGCTGCGTGCGCGGTGGCCAAGTCGGCAAGCTGCGATTCGGGTATAGAGACAATGGGTAGCATGGCTGCAAATATGCGTCAAAAGCCTTAAAAACACCACTAATTAGGGCCTAACGCTGGCAGGTAAGGATCAATCCTACCTCCACTCCCTGCAATGGAAATAAAAAAAGCGCTATCGGGGATAGCGCTCTATAGTCGTAGCAACAAACTGCCTGGCGGCCCTTGGTGCCTGGTGCTAGTACTTGATGCCCTGCGCAGCCAGATCCTTCAGCACAGCCTGCAGGCCCCGCTTGTTGATGGTGCGTATGCCATTTGCGCTTACACGCAGGGTGATGTAACGATCTTCTTCGGCCAGATAGAAACGCTTTCTCTGCAGATTGGGCAGGAAACGACGCTTCGTGCGATTATTCGCATGGCTTACATTATTACCTACAATCGGTTTTTTACCGGTTACTTCGCATTGACGTGCCATAGCTAACTAAAAATTGAGAACGGCAAAGATAGGCGACAGCCACACATGAGTCAATGATCCGGTACTTTTTTATTTTACCGCAGGTTGCCCCGCCCTATAGCCGGGCGCCCGGCTACCAGATGCCCTGGCGCGGGGGATGGCTGGATAAAAAAAGCCGTAAATTATGCGCATGGACAGTACTACCCTGGTGGTGAAGAACCCCTATACCGGAGCGAGCCTGCAAACCCTGCCGCTGCTGCGGGCCTCGGACGTGGATAAGGTGCTGGAGCGGGCGGTGCGGGTGCGCAATGAGCACCGCCTGTGGCTGCCCCTGCACGAGCGGGTAATGATCCTGGAGCGCTTTGCAGAACTGCTGACAGAGCAGCGCGAGGCCCTGGTAAACCTGGCGATACAAGAGGGGGGAAAGCCCCGAAAAGACACCGAGATGGAGATGAGCCGGGCCCTGGACGGCGTACAGTGTGCCCTGGCAGAGATGCGCAGAGGGCACGGCCACGAGGTGAATATGGGCTACACGCGGGCAACAGCCGGCCACATGGCCTTTACACGCCGGGCACCCATAGGGGTAGTGGCTGCCTACAGTGCCTTCAATCACCCCATCAACCTGTGGATCCACCAGGTGATCCCGGCGGTGGCGGTGGGCACCCCCATCATCCTGAAGCCGGCACCCGCCACCCCGCTGGTAGCCATCCGGCTGAGCCAGCTGCTGTATCAGGCAGGCCTGCCCGAGGTGTGGTGCCAGACCATTACCCTCAGCAATGAGCTGGCGACAGAGCTGGCAAAAAGCCCGCAGCTGGATGCGCTGAACTTCATCGGCTCGGCCCGGGTGGGCTGGCACCTGCGCAGCCTGCTGGCACCGGGCACCCGGCTAACGCTGGAACATGGCGGTGTAGCACCTGTTGTAGTGGATGAAACGGCGGACCTGGACCTGGCCCTAAAACTACTGGTGCCCGGGGCCTACTACCATGCCGGGCAGGTGTGCGTGTCGGTACAGCGCATATACGTGCATGAGCACATTGCCCGCGCCTTTGCCGTGCGGATGGCCGAGGCCGCCAGCGGGCTAAGGGTGGGCGACCCGCAGGCTGAAGACACCGATGTAGGGCCGCTGATTAGCTCACAGGCAGTAGACCGGGTGGCCCACTGGGTGGACGAGGCGGTGCAGGCCGGAGCCGAGCTGCTAACCGGCGGCAGCCCGCTGCCCCAGCACCACAGCTACGCCCCCACCCTACTCTATGGCACACCCACCCACACACGCCTGATGCAGGAGGAGGTGTTTGGGCCGGTGGCCTGCGTGGTTCCCTACCGCAAGCTGGAGGAGGCCCTGAAAGCGGCCAATGGCCTGCGCACCCAGTTTCAGGCAGCCCTGTTTACCCAGCGGCTGGACCATGCCCTGCTGGCACTTGAGCAGCTGCGTGCCGGGGCGGTGATGATTAACGACAGCACCACCTTCCGGGCGGACGGGATGCCCTTCTCGGGCCTGGGCGAGAGCGGCCTGGGCACAGGCGGCATAGGCTACACCATGCGCGAATACAGCTATGAAAAGCTGTGTGTGCTTAACCAGCACTAGAGAATCCTAGACCCCAGTTTGGCGTTTATCTGGCAACTAATAGCCCTTCCGGACAGCTTACTTATCTGGTAGCACAGGGGGGTCGTCCGGCTGAGGTACTTTTTGTTCTTGCTCCTTATACAGCTCGCCTACTCGAATCTTGTTTTTTCGTGGCTCCTGGCTACCCAGCAGCTCGGCCAGTCGGTTGAAGTCTTTGCGGTAATACACCCCCGCCCCCCGGCTG
>JAJTIE010000033.1 GCA_021300195.1 Bacteroidota bacterium
ATCCGATGAAAGCGGCCTGAAGTTTTTTTCCTAGTTCCTCATCCGCTTTTAGGTTTTTGAATTGTTTTTCTGTCTTATCATTAAGATCATAGAGTTTTGCCAGTGCCGCATCTGATTTTTCTGTGTCTCCACTTTTTTGATGGCGATACCAGTCGCACGTAAGCTGGGCCATTTCCTTGGCGACTTTACTGGGTTTCTTGTCTTCATCTTTTTCGTTTCCGCGAAAAGCAAGCAAGCTAGCGACTATCGTAAGCAGGAGAAGAATAGACAGATGTTTTTTGAACAGGCGTATCGTTTTAAAAATTACACTTCAAATGTATAGAAAAGACGTTTCAAAAAGATTAAACCCTGAAAAGTAAGTAAAACTGGATTACCGGCACGGTGCATGCCCCGGCCTGGCTGGGCTTAGCCGGGCGGTCTAGCCACACCAGAGCGGCTGTCTTCTGCAAAGCGAGAGCCCCGCCCTCAAGAAAAGCGCTAGGAGAACAGCCGCCAAGAGACCCCGAAAGTAAAACTGCGGTGCAGCATGGGGTAGAAAGGGGTAGTGAAGAAGCCCGGATCGGGCAGATTCTGGTTCAGGTGGATAACCTTGACATACACATGCGCAGTCTGTATACGCAGGGCTAGCCAGGCATCCAGCTGTAGGTAGGGCTGTAGGCTGCGGCCCAGCTGCGGGTAGCCTAGCTGTAGGCTAGGCTCCAGGGAGAGGGCCTCGAAGTTTGAGCGAAAGCTGGCCTCCAGGCCTAGTTGTATGTCTGCCGGAGTCTTGAAAAACTTATCCTCCCAAAAGATGCGGGCCCGGCCGTACAGCTTGGGTAGATGCAGATCGTAGGCCGCCAGCGAGTCGCCACTGTGGTGGGCCTGCTGCAGCTGCACCTGCCCGTACAGGTAGAAGCGGCCCAGGCGCTGCAGCTGCTCCACCGCCAGGCCTACAAAGCGGTAGGCACTGCCCGTCTGGCGGGTTTCGGCCCGTGCGTTGGTGTAGATAAAATCGCGCACCTCGCTATAAAAGGGGCTTATTTTCAGATAAGACTGCCGGTAGGGCAGGCCCCGGCGGATGCGGGGCTGGCTATAGGTGTACTGCAGGGTGGCGCGCAGCAGGCGCACCTCCTCATTGCCCAGGCTGCGGTTGGCAGCATAGGTACTGCTCTGCCAGTAGTATTGCTGCAGGGCTGGGTTCAGGCTGTACAGCTGGCCCTCTAGCCAGGCATGCAGGGGCTGGTAGTAGCCCTCGTACAGCAGGGGCCGTCTCAGGCCCACGGGTATACGGTAGTTTACCGTATCCACGGCAGTAGAGTCTAGCATGCGGAACGTGCGCAGCCGGGGCACCACATGCAGGCCCAGGCGGATCTCGGTCTCCGTATCCAGCAGGTCGTTGGTGTGCAGCAGGTAGCGCCCCTGTAGCCAGGCACCCGGTTTATCGGCATGCGCCGGGGCATCTGTGGGGCGCCTCAGCCCCAGCTGCCCTTCGGCCCCCAGGCCAGTTTTGGTCTGGCGTAGGCCCAGGGGTAGCTCGCGTACTTCATACTGCCCCAGGCCCCGCAGCTCGGCAGCCAGGGGGCCCAGCTGCCCGCGTAGCTGCACATGGCCCCTGCCCCCATACACGCGGTACTGATAGCTGTGCTGCACGGTGGTATCTCCATTCAGCAGCTGGCCGTAGGGGCGGTAGCGCTGGTCATTCAGGCTGGTGTACACAGCGGGGTCTCTGTAGCGCTGAAAGTACTGGCTGTAGTAGCCCTCAGCCATCAGCTGCAGCCAGTCCTGCCGAAAGGGCTGCCACAGCTGCTTCAGGTTGGCCGTGCGCAGCCACTGCTCCAGCCGGGCATTTTCCAGCACAATGGGCTCTACCGCGCCCTCAAAGACTTCGTCCAGCGGTGTGTCCTCCTCTACCACCACCCCGCCATTCAGGCCATCCGTCAGCTCTTGCCAGCTTACACCCGCAAACAGCTGGTAGCGAAAATCGCGGGTGTGTATCCAGTGGTTCCAGTACAGGTTGTAGTGGTCGGTTACCATGTTTCGGTAGTTGCCCTGGGCAGTGCGCCGGCGGTAGTGCAGGGTGCTGTTCCAGGCGGGCAGCAGGTTCTGGCTAAGCGTTACCCGCAGCAGCTGGGTGTTGAAGCTGCTCTGGTTGAAGTGCACATGTACCAGAGGCCTGTAGGCATCGTAAAACTCTTGATCTTCGAAGCGGATGAAATAGGCAGAGGGCTGATTACTAAAGGTGTTTTGCCACAGTCCGGGGGCATACAGCCTGCCAGGCAGGCCATACTGCCAGCGTAGATAGGGCTTGCCAATGAGGCCCAGGGTCTGCTGGAAGCTGCCTGCCTCCAGGGCCTCGTCCCAGCGGTGCAGGGTGTCCAGGTTCATCAGCACCGTGTCTGTGCCGATCCACCGCTGGCCCAGGCTGTCCGGCTCATTGGGGTCGGGGTAGCTGTGCTGGCGGTAGGTGGCAAAGGGGGGCAGCTGTGGCTGTACCCGGCTTATGCTGGGCATGGCGGGGCGCTGTGGGGGTAGCCTTTGTGCCGCCAGGGCTGCGGGCAGCAGCATCCATGCGAGTACGAGCCAAAGGCTACCCCCCATCCGGAGGGACCAGACTGCTGGTAGGGCCAGATGAAGCTGCTGCATGGCTGCTCTATTCGCGCGCTATTAGCACTCGGCAATCAGGCGCTGCATGATGGTGGTCAGCCTGGGTTCTGTGGCATGGGCCACGGCCAGTATGTCCTCCAGGGCTACCGGCTCCAGGTGGTCTGGGTCGCACTCATCGGTTATCAGGCTCATGGCAAAGGTGCGGATGCCCATGTGCTGGGCCACAATCACCTCGGGCACCGTGCTCATCCCCACCACATCGGCCCCTATGGTGCGCAGGAAACGGTATTCGGCCCGGGTCTCCAGGTTGGGCCCGGGTACCGATACATATACGCCCTTGTGCAGGGGTATGTTCTCCTGGGCGGCTATCTGCTCGGCCTGGCGGATCAGCTCGGGGTCGTAGGGGCGGCTCATGTCGGGGAAACGCGGGCCCAGCTCGTCCAAGTTGGGGCCACGCAGGGGGTTCTCGGGCAGCAGGTTAATGTGGTCATCTATCACCATCAGGCTGCCCTTTTTGTAGGCCGGGTTTACGGATCCCGCAGCATTGCTCAGGAAGAGCCGATCTATCCCCAGCATCTTCATGATGCGGATGGGGAAGGTAATCTGCTGCATCTCGTAGCCCTCGTAGTAGTGAAAGCGGCCCTGCATGGCCACCACTTCCTTGCTGCCAATCTTGCCGAAGATCAGCTTGCCAAAGTGACTCTCCACCGTACTGATAGGGAAGTGGGGGATGAAGTTGTAGGCCAATGATTTCTCCACCGCTATTACATCGGCCAGCCGGCCCATGCCGGTGCCGAGCACAATGCCTACGGAGGGGGAGCCAGCGTAATGCTTGCGGATGTAGGTGAGGGTATCCTTAAACTGTATGGGGTTCATGAGAATGTCGGGGTAACTTTTTGACCAAGAGGTCATTCAGGCGGTCTTTGTTTCTTACGAACGACAAAGATACGGACAAATAATAGAAGGGGTAATGGGCGTAGTGTTCCCAGAACCAGGGCTGGTTTTTCAGGCGGTGGTAGTCTTTCTCGCTGGTGAGGATGATGGGGGGCTTTCGCAGAAAACTGGCAGCCTGCACCTTGTCATATTTTTTTACGATCCGGTCCAGATCGTCCTGCCGGTATGCATAGTGATCGGGGAAGGAGAAAGTGCTGTTTACCAGCAGGCCTGCCTCGCCGGCAAACCGGAAGAACTGCTGATTGTTTCCCAGGCCCGAAAACACAATTGCACCCTGCTGGAGCATTTCCGAAACCGGCACCTGCTCGGGCTCGGGCAGGATGCGATACAGGCTTGTGGGCTTTAGGCCTGTGTATACAAACAGGCTGCTGAGGCCGCGGCGGTGCAGCCAGGAGGCCAGCCGGTGGGCCTGCTCGCTGTGGGTAATCTTGGAGACGATCACGAGGTCGGCCCGTCTCAGCGTCCATAGCGGATCTCGCTGGCGTCCCAGGGGGAGCATCCACTGTTTCCAGGGCAGCTTGTTGTAGTCAGTCATCACCAGCTCCAGGTCTCGGTGGATGCGGCGGTGCTGAAAGGCATCGTCCAGTACAATGACCTCCGTATCGGGCTGCTCCTGCAGCAGCCTGCGGGCACCCTGCACGCGGTCCTCGCACACCACCACGGCCACGTCTGAAAAACGGTTTGCCACCTGCAGGGCCTCGTCGCCCACGTCCTTGTAGCTGTGCAGCCGGGGATCCACACGCAGGTAGCCCCGGGTGCTGCGGCCATAGCCGCGAGACAGATAGGCCACCCGGTAGCCCAGGCCGCCCAGCTTGCGAATCAGGTACTCGGCCATGATCGTCTTTCCGGTGCCCCCGGTGCTCAGGTTGCCGATGCTGATAACGAAGGCGTCTACCTTGTGTACAGGTAGTATCTGCCAGTTATAGAGGATGTTTCGTACACTTACCACGATCCAGAAGAGGATGGAAAGTGGAAACAGGATAATCACTTTGAGAAGAAACAGAAGGAATTTTACAATAAATTTCACTGATTGTTAAGGGTTTACCATTTTTAGTTTCTTCCATAGTTCATCCAGCAGGGCCTGTACACCCTGGCGGGTGATGGCTGAGAAGAAGAGCAGCGGCTCGGGCCAGCTGGCGGCCAGCTTTTTTTGCTCGTCCTCTGCCAGTAGGTCGGCCTTGCTGATGGCCACCAGGTAGGGGGTGCTGGCCAGCGCAGCTTCGTAGGCCTGCAGCTCCTGCTGCAGTATATGGAACTGTGCCAGCGGGTCATCCGCATCTGCCGGTACCATGAAGAGTAGTACGGCATTGCGCTCGATATGGCGCAGAAAGCGCGTGCCCAGCCCTTTCCCCTCGCTGGCCCCCTCGATGATGCCCGGTATATCGGCCATTACGAAAGACTGCCAGTCGCGATACTTCACAATACCCAGGTTGGGCACCAGGGTGGTAAAGGGGTAGTCGGCTATCTCGGGCTTGGCAGCCGTCACCACACTCAGCAGGGTGCTCTTGCCTGCATTGGGGAAGCCTACCAGTCCCACATCGGCCAGCACCTTCAGCTCCAGCACCAGCACGCGCTCCTGCCCGGGCGTGCCGGGGGTGCTTCTGTCGGGGGTCTGGTTGGTGGCCGTGCGGAAGTGCCAGTTACCCAGGCCCCCATGCCCGCCGGGCACCACTACTATGCGCTGCCCGTCTTCGTGTATCTCGCCCAGGATGCTGTCTTCCGCTTCATCCCGTATGATTGTGCCCAGGGGTACCTGTAGCACCTCATCCTTACCCCGCCTTCCATTTTTCTTGGCTCCGCTGCCAGGCTGGCCATGCTCGGCCTTTATAAACTTTCGGTACTTCAGGTCTAGCAGCGTCCACAGCTGGGCATTGCCTTCCACCACAATGCTGCCCCCATTCCCACCATCCCCGCCATCCGGGCCACCCTTGGGCACGTGTTTCTCTCGGCGCCAGCTGGTAACCCCGGCCCCGCCATTACCGCTGGTGCAGTACAGCTTTACGTAGTCAACAAAGTTTTGCTTGGGGGCCATGCGGAGAAAGGAGGGGATCTGTAGTGCTTCGGACGGCAAACTTGCTAAATTTACCTAAATTTTACGCCATGTCATACCTGAGAATAAGACTTGCTATAGCGGTATGTATCCTGCCGGGTATTTTCATGATGAACGGCTGTGGTAAGGCAGAATTGGACAAAAGAAAAGACTAGTAAGAAAGAAAGAAACTTAGTATGCCAAAGAACTACTGTCGTGTATGGCCAGGCCTGGCCCTGCTGCTATGCCTGGCCACTGCCTGCCAGCCACCCGAGCACGACACCCGTGTGCAGCAGCAAGTAGCCAGTGCCGAGGCCACACGAGAAGAAAAAACGTTTAAGGAACAGGTGGAGGCCTTTGAAGACCAGGGCCGAGATGCCTGGCAAAAACCGGAGGCCGTGATTGCCCTTTTCGGCAACCTGACGGGCAAAGTGGTGGCCGACATTGGAGCCGGATCCGGCTACTTCAGCTTCCGGCTCGCGCGGCAAGCAAGGCAGGCATGGGCGATTGATATAGATCCTCGATTCCTGAAATACATTGAAACCAAAAATGAAGCACAGTCCGAGCCCCTGCCCATAAAGACCCGACTGGGAAAGGCCGACACACCAGGCCTGGCTGCAGGCCTGGTAGATGCCGTGCTGGTAGTGAATACCTACCACCACATAGATGCCCGCATAGACTACTTCCGGGCCGTGTGGCAAGCAATGAAGCCAGGTGCCCGGCTGGTGGTGGTAGACTACAAAAAGGGAGACCTGCCCCTGGGGCCACCAGACAAGCTGAAACTTAGCGTGGACACCATGCAGCAGGAACTGAAGGCAGCGGGCTTCCGGCTGCTGGCTGCAGACCCCGTAGCCCTGCCCTACCAGCATGTGCTGCTGCTAGAGAAATAAGCACCGGCGTGTACTGCCTTGGGTGCTCTCCCCCAGCGGGATGGCATAGGAGCCCCGCAGGCCAGGGCGTTTTGCAGCTTTTTAATAATCCGGGGTATTTGCAGCTGTATTGGCAGCCAAAGTGGAACCCTCGTTCTTTGACCCAAATAATACGGCTTGCTTCTTAGTCGTTTCATTTTGCGCGTTCGTCGAAAAATCGCGCTAATTATATAGAACACATGGTATATATGCTTAATCAATTCAACTAGCAAATAGAAGAAACTATGGCTACACCTGTAAGCACCGCGCAACACGCCACTCAGATAGATGCCGCTTCTATCAATATGGTGATACTCTGGAAGGCTATGAAAGAAATAGACATCTATTTCTCCAATATGTCTGTGGTAACCAGACCGCTGCCCGAAAGTGGGCAGCTGCTGAACGACCTGCGCAGGCAGGACGTGAAGGTGGTAGTAATGGACTAGTGCACAGATTGCGGTTTCGGCACATTTTTGGCGCATGGGGGGATGCCTATTCCGCTTGTATCGTTCCCTGCTGCCACCGGGCTGCCTGGCACCGGCTTACTCCGGCCCTGTACGGCCGTGTCACCTCTTATCAGCGTACACACCTTGGCCAGAGCGGCCGGAAATATCATTTCACGAACATCATTATTGAGGGATAGCCCGTAAATTAAATAAAAAGCCCGCCTGGAAAGCGGGCTTTTTGAGGTACCAGAGGGACTCGAACCCCCGTACAGGCTTTTGCAGAGCCTTGCCTAGCCACTCGGCCATGGTACCCGGGCTTTAGCTGGCTGCAAAGTTAGCATAAAAAGCACACGACTACATCCACCAATAGGGGAAGGCCATCCGGTTTTTTTGCTTAGTCTGCACCGAATGGCTTTATTCGCACACACGTTGCACCCCGCCATGCCCTACCTATACCACGCTGCTACCGAGGCCGACTGGCAAAAAGCCCTGAATACGGGCACCTATGTACCCGCGGCATTTGCCCAGGAGGGCTTTATCCACCTAAGCACGCGCAGTACGCTGCCGCAAAGCGTAGACCTGCACTGCGCGGCGCTGGAGCGTGTAGTGGTGCTGGTACTGAGTGAGCGGCTGCTGAACCCAAAACTGCAATGGGTGCCGGTGCCCAGCAGGGGCGACCGGTTTCCGCACTACCCGGCACGCCTGCCGATAGACCTGGTGGTAGACGTGGCCGTGGTAGAAAGAGGCCAGAATGGCGAATGGGACTGGAGCGACTTTGGCTACTAGGCCCTGCTGCCGGTAGCGGCAGACACAGCAGGAATAGGGCCCTCGTTTCGGAATGTTTTGTGCCAAAGAAGTGTTTGGCTCCTATACGTGCATACCCCGCCGGCTTTAAGCACGGGGGATATTTCAGAACCAGAATACACGATTTATACACCATGTATCCAGAACAACTTGTAACGCCCATGCGGGCCGAGCTTACGAATCAGGGCTTTGACGAGCTGAAAACGCCAGAGGCTGTAGACCAATATCTGCAACAGAAGCAGGGCACCACGCTGGTGGTAGTAAACAGTGTGTGTGGCTGTGCCGCTGGGGCCGCCCGCCCGGGCGTGCTGCTATCGCTACAGGCAGATAAGAAACCACAAAACCTGGCTACCGTATTTGCAGGTGTGGACAAGGAAGCGGTAAACAAGGTACGGCAGCACCTGCTGCCCTATCCACCCAGCAGCCCCGCCATTGCCCTCTTCAAAGACGGGAAGCTGGTGCACCTGCTGGAGCGCCACCACATTGAGGGCCGGTCGGCAGACATGATAGCGGACAACCTGGCCCTGGCCTATCAGAATTTCTGCTAGCCCCGGGCGGCTGCAATGGCTGCGCGTACGCTACCATGTAGTAGCAGCAGGTGCTTTGCCTCGGCATAGGGCAGGCTGGTGGCTTCGGCCACATAGCAGGTACCGCGGTCTATCAGCTTCTCGTTGCTCAGCTTCATATCCACCATCCGGTTTCCCTGCACATGGCCCAGGCGGATCATCACCGCCGTGGTTAGCATATTCAGCACCAGTTTTTGGGCGGTGCCTGCCTTCAGGCGTGTGCTACCGGTTACAAACTCGGGGCCTACCACCACCTCTACGGGCGCATCGGCCCAGCCAGACACCTCGGCAGGATGGTTGCAGCTAATGCTGCCCGTGGCAATTCCGGCAGCCCGTGCTTGCTTCAGGGCGCCCAGTACGTAGGGCGTGGTACCGCTGGCAGTAATGCCCACTACAACGTCCTGGGGATTTGCGCCATGCTGCTGCAGGTCTTTCCAGCCCTGGCTCTGGTCGTCCTCTGCCCCCTCCTGCGCCAGGCGAATGGCCGCGTCGCCCCCGGCTATCAGGCCTACTACCCTGCCCTGTGGTACGCCAAAGGTGGGCGGGCACTCGCTCGCATCCACCACACCCAGGCGGCCACTGGTGCCACTGCCCAGATAAAACAGGCGCCCGCCGGCCTGCATGCGGCTGTACACCAGGTTTACCAGTTGCTCTATCTGGGGCAGGGCCTGGGCCACCGCCAGGGGCACCGTTTGGTCCTCCTGGTTCATCCAGTGTAGCAGGGTGCGCAGCTCCTGCTGCTCCAGGGCCTGGTAGGCACTATTTGCCTCGGTCTGCTTGCTCATACCCGCTGGGGTTTATTTTATAAGGGGTGGGAAGGGATGAAGATGATGATACTGTAGCAGGCCAGGCATGGGCGAGGCCAGCACCTGGCCCGGCCTAAAGCCAGCCTGCTGCAGGCTAGTGCGCCAGAGGGCCTGAAAGTGAAAGCCCACACTACCCACCGTGTGTACGGGCAGGGTGTGCAGCGCTGCCGGATACTGCTGCAGGGTGTACCGGATGAAAGCACGAAAGGAAGCCTGCACCAGGGCCTGCACCTCGGCCTGCAGCTGGGGTACAGCCAGCTGGGCCAGCAAGAAGGGTGCATAGCTGGCCAAGGCAGTATTCAGCTTTGGGGCTGCATACAGGGCCTCGCGCTGGGCCATCAGTCCGTCGGGGTATGCCTGCATAAAGGCCTCCAGCAGGGCTGGGCTGGCCTCGCGCCGCAGCAGGTGCTGCAGCAGGCGTCGGCCCAGGTCTACCCCTCCGCCCTCGTCGCCCAGCACATAGCCGTGGCCGCCTATGGTTTGGCTGATTTCTTGCCCATCGTAGTAGCAGCTGTTGCTACCTGTACCGAGTATACACACCAGCGCAGGCTGGTGGCCTGCCAGGGCGCGGGCGGCACCCAGTATGTCGTGCCACACCTGCGCAGGGGCAGCTAGTAGCTCGCTCAGCAGAGCCTCCATCTGGCGGCACTGATGTGGCAGCGCAAAGGATGCTCCATAAAAGCTAATCCCTACGGGAGTAGGCTGCTGCTGGGCAGCGGGCAGGAGCTCCTCTACCAGCAGGCGGCGTATCTGTGCAAATGCCTGAATGCCTGGATTTATGCCCCCGGTACGTAGCACCGGGCCGGACGCTGCCGGCAGGTTCCCGGCTAGCCATGCCCAGTCGGTCTTTGTACCTCCACTATCGGCAATCAGCTGCATTTCTTCTTTTTCGATAGGCCAAACTCAGTATGGGCGGTAGCAGGCGCAGTTCTTGCTTGGCCCGTCTTATCGTTTCTCACCTGAATGGTAAGGAAGCTGGGAGAGCAAGCCACCTGCCCTCACCTAGACCCTGGCCGCTACCAGCAGCTGGGCAATCTGCACGGCATTGGTAGCCGCACCCTTGCGCAGGTTGTCTGCTACTATCCAGAGGTTCAGCGTGTTGGGTTGGCTCTCGTCCAGGCGAATTCGGCCTACAAACACCTCGTTTTTGCCTCGGCTATACAGGGGCATGGGGTATTGCTGCCTGGCGGGGTCGTCCTGCACTACCAGTCCGGGCTGGAGGCCCAGTAGGGCACGCACCTCATCCAGGCTCCCGATAGGTTTTTGTAGCTCCACGTTCACGCTCTCGCTGTGCCCACCCACTACGGGCACGCGCACAGCGGTAGCGGTAATGGCCAAGCTGTCATCGCCCAGGATTTTTCGGGTTTCATGTACCAGCTTCATCTCTTCGCGGGTGTAACCATTATCCAGGAACACGTCGCAGTGTGGCAGGCAGTTCAGGTCTATTTTGTGTGGATACACGGTTTCTGCCTCCAGTCCTTCCCGCTCGCGCATCATCTGGTCTACGGCTTTCTTGCCGGTTCCGGTTACACTCTGGTAGGTACTGATCACCAGGCGCCTGATTCCGTATGCCCGGTGGAGGGGTGCCAGGGCCACTACCATCTGGATGGTAGAGCAGTTAGGGTTCGCTATGATCTTGCTGCCATTCAGGTGTGCGGCGTTCACCTCTGGCACCACCAGGGGCACCTGTGGATCCATGCGCCAGGCAGAGCTGTTGTCTATCACCGTAGTTCCCAGCTCGGCAAAGCGGGGGGCATAGGCACGGCTGGTGTCTCCGCCGGCTGAAAACAGGGCGATGTCTGGCCGCTCTGCCAGGGCCTGCTCCATGCTGCGTACTACATGCTCCTTCCCACCAAAGAAGACAGCCTTGCCCGCCGATCGCTCTGAAGCAACCGGGATAAACTGCGTAACTGGAAATGCCAGCTCACTCAGTACCTCTATCATCTGCTGGCCTACCAGGCCTGTTGCACCCACTACGGCTACTTTCATGTCTCCAGAATTTGGAATCCCCGTTTTTGTTCTGCAAAGGTACGAAAAAAATTCGCCCCTCCGTAGATGATACGGGCGTGTGCCCAGGCAGCTTCTTTCATCCGGGGCAGGGCAGCCACACGCCTAGGTGCTGGCCTTGTGCAGCGCAACAAGTTTTTCTACGATCGTGGGGTCCAGCAGGGTACTGGTGTCGCCCAGCCGTTCGGTTTCTCCGGCGGCAATGAGGCGCAAGATGCGGCGCATAATCTTTCCGCTGCGGGTTTTGGGCAGGCCGGGCACCAGCAGGATTCGGTCGGGCCGCGCTATGGGGCCAATCTGGCGCACCACTAGGTCGAGTATCTCGGCGCATAGCTGGTCCGGGTCGGTTGTGTAGCCGGGCATCGGGATCGCGTAGGCAAAGATTCCCTGCCCCTTTATGGGGTGCGGATAGTCTGTAACGGCTGCCTCCACCACATCTGGGTGCTGGTCTATGGCATCTTCCACCTCTGCCGTGCCTATGCGGTGTCCGCTCACGTTTATCACGTCGTCTACCCTGCCCAGTATGCGGTAGTGGCCCACCTCATCTCGCTTGGCACCATCGCCGGTAAAGTACATACCCGGATAGGCCTGCAGGTATGTCTGCTGGTAGCGGGCATGGTCTCCCCAGGTGGTGCGGGCCACACTAGGCCAGGGTCGGCGTATGCACAGGTTGCCCTCTATGGCCTGCCCAGGTGTCCAGGGTATCTCCTTCCCCTCGGCATCCATCAGCACTGGCTCTATACCGGGCAGGGGGTAAGCGGCATAGGTAGGCTTGGCCGCCGGCTCTCCGGCTATAGGTGTCAGCATAACGGCACCCGTCTCTGTTTGCCACCAGGTGTCTACCACAGGGCAGCGGCCACCGCCTATCTGGTGGTAGTACCATTCCCAGGCCTCCTGGTTAATAGGCTCGCCCACGGTGCCGAGTACGCGCAGCGAGCTTAGGTCTCTCCCTCGCAGGGGCTCGTCTCCATAGGCCATTAGGGCGCGAATGGCCGTAGGTGCAGTATAGAACAGGGTAACACGATGCTGATCCACCACCTCCCAAAATCGGCCCGGGTTGGGCCAGGTGGGTATCCCCTCAAACATCAAGAGGCTTGTTCCGTTCAGTAGGGGGCCGTACACCAGATAGGTGTGTCCGGTAATCCAGCCCACATCTGCGGTGCACCAGAATAGGTCGCCCCCCTGAACCTGAAATACATTGGCAAAACTATGGCCCGCATTCACCATATAGCCTGCGGTGGTGTGCAGTATGCCCTTGGGCTTGCCGGTGCTGCCGCTGGTGTACAGGATAAAGAGCGGGGCTTCGGCATCCATGGCGCGGGGCGCCACGGTAGCATCGGCAGGCACAGTAGCTAGCTGGCTGTGGTACCATAGGTCGCGCCCTGCGGCCATGCGCACCGGTGCTGCCGTGCGCTGTAGCACCAGGCAGTGGGCCACACCCGGGCTTTGGGCCAAAGCCTCGTCTGCAATCGCCTTTAGCGATACTTCCTTCTCCCCTCGGTAGGCGCCATCGGCTGTAATCAGCAGTTTGCAGCCGGCATCCTGCAGCCTGTCTGCCAGTGCCTGCGCGCTGAAGCCACCAAAAACCACGGAATGCACTGCCCCAATGCGTGCACAGGCCAGCATGGCGTAGGCCGCCTCGGGCACCATAGGCAGGTAGATGCATACGCGGTCTCCGGGCTGTATGCCCAGCCCGAGCAGTACTTGGGCCAGGCGGTTCACCTCTGCATACAGCTGGGAAAAGCTAATGCGGCGAACTGGCTCGGCAGGGTCATTGGGTTGCCACAAGATAGCCGTCTGATCTGCCCGCTCCGGCAAATGCCGGTCGATACAATTGGCAGCTACATTCGTCTTGCCCCCGGCAAACCAGCACGGGTCTGCGGTGGCAAAGCTGCCCGAGCACACCTGCTGCCAGGGCTGCTGCCAGGTATACCTGGCGGCCACCTCGGCCCAGTAGCCATCCGGATCGGCCTGCGCCCGGGCGTAAGCTGCCTGGTAGTCAGAAAAAGTAAAAATACTGCGGTGCATAGGCGAATAGCTAGGCCAATAAAGATAAAATGTTGTACTTGATGCCGAAAATATAAGTGAAAGAGGTCATCGAAAGTGTGCCGGATTCCTAAATTTGCGACAATACGTCTTTAGCCATCATTATTTTGTTTAGAAGTCATAGCCTGCTCAAGGCTCTTCTCCTGGGTTTTTGCGTACTGTGCAGCGTAGGCTGCCAGCGCAAGGTGCAGCTTTTTAGGGGAGACTATGAGCAGTATTACCGGGAACAGAAACGGGTGGACCGCAAGGCTGCTGTTGTAACCCTGCGTCCCTATCCAGTAGATATGCTTAGCTACCGCCACCGGATCCGGGTGGGAGATGAGCTAACGCTAAGAATATACAACCTGCCCACCGTGCTAGAGACTGGCATCAAGCTGGCCGAAGAGCCCGCTGGCTTCAAAGCAAATGTGGACGTGCATGGCTATGTGTACTTCCCGCTGCTGCCCAGGCTGTATGCAAAAGGGCTGCTGACCGAGGAGGTGGAGGAACTGGCGGTAAACGAGCTGGCCAAGCTTTACAAAGATCCGCTGCTGAGCGTACGCCTGAGCAACCTGCGGGCCTATGTGTTTGGCGCTAGTGGGGGCCGAGGTGTCGTGCAACAAGTGGTGACTACCGGTTCCGGCACATTCATACAGATGGAGCAGGAGGAAGAGAGCCTCGTGAGCATCCTCAGCAAGGCGGGCGGCATATCCAATACGGCCAATATCGCCAAGGTGAAAATCATCCGAAACTACCAGTCCGACAGCCTGCAAATTATCTGGGTAGACCTCCGGAATCCGGATGTACTGAATGATCCCATGCTTAACATTCGCTCTGAAGACATTGTTTATATGGAATCCAGAGGACTTCCGCTGTTCCTTACCGAGCTGAATCCCTACCTAACCTTCATCAATGTTGGACTAAGCCTCTTCCTGGTGTACCAGGCGGCAATCCGATAAGCACCATGGCACAGCTGGACCGTAGAATAGACGAATATCTGGGCAAACGCATACTGGGCGTATTCCTGCGAAAACGGTGGCTGATACTGGGATGCACGCTCGCCTGTTTTCTGGCAGCCAACCTATACCTGCGGTATGTCAAAACACTATACAAGGTGCATGGAACCCTGCGGATAGACATAGGTGTAAACCAGAGCTTCCAGTTGGGCCTGGAACAAGGCGACCCTTTACAAAAGAGCCTTACCGAGGTAGGCATTATAACCAGCATAGAACATATCCGCAAGGTGGTACAGACGCTCGGGCTGAATGTGGTGTATGAGCAAAAGGGACGGGTTAAGTCTTCGGTCATCTTTGGCAGCGTTCCATTTCGGCTACATTACGCAAACGAGCACTTCTCCCTCTATGGACAACGCTTCTCGCTAACTACGCTGGCAGGGAATCGGTATCGAATAAGACTGGGTCAAGACGACCAACAGGAACAGGAGGCCCGTTTTGGCGAAACCATCACACTGGGGGGCGAACAGCTGAAACTGGAACAGACACGAAGCACACTAACGGACCAGGAGTTTGAGTTTTATGTGCTGGATACAAACACCATGATTCAGCAGATAAAGGAAAACCTGAGTGTACTACCCGCCGGGTCGGAGGAGATATTCGACCTGTTTTACGTGGACGAAAGCACGGATCGAGGCAAGGCAATTCTGGATGAACTTATCCAGATTTATCTCAAGTCGGAACGCAAGAACAAGGAAAAAAGCTACATCCAGCAGATAGCCTACATCCAGGGCTTTCAGCAAACACTTCAGGACTCCATTAAGCAGGCACGCCTCTTGCTGGAACAATATGAGCTGAAAGCCGAAATCCCCATTCTGCTGGGCCTGCAAAACACCACGGTGCAGACATATGGAAGTAGTGAGCAGCAAATAAAAAACCTGGGTCCGCAGCTGGCCACCCTCCGCCAGCTGAATGCCTACCTGATAGGCCTGCAGGGTAAGCTAGCGGATCCGGACTTAAGTCTCTCTTTCAGTAACTACCCGCTGAACATAGAACCCATCAACGCCCTTTATCAGAAAATGTCTGAACTGGTGGCTGAGCGCAAGGCACTGCTAAGCCAGGTAAGCTCCCGCAGCTACACCATTGTCAAGCGCGACCGTGAGCTCGCCCAACTATACAGCAATCTTCGAAATCTTGTACTCAAAGAGATTGGCCTAAGTGAAAAGGAGCAGGCAAAGATGCAGGCCGAGAACAGCCAAAGCAAGACACGTATTTACAGCCTGCCTGCCAAAGAGCGTACACAAAAGGAACTGCAAGAAAACTATGTCGATCTGGAGCAAAAGCTTCGCGAATTTGAAAAACTGGTTTTCGACCTGAATGTAGCTAAAGCAGCCATTACCTCAAATTCAGAGATCATCCGTCAGCCAAGTCCAGAGCCATTCCCTATTTCGCCAAAGCGAAACATCCTGCTGTATGGCAGCTTGATTCTGGGTTTTTTTGGCTCTATTTCAGTTATCCTGGTCATAGAAGCAACCAAAGAGAAACTCTCCTACCGCTCCGAGCTGGAGGCCAAGACTAGTGTGCCCATCATTGGGGAAGTAGCCCGCTCTCGCACCCGAGAGCCTGCAGATATAGTCCACGTGCTGATGCACCCCAAGTCATCGGTTACGGAATCCTTCCGTTCACTGAGGAGTAACATCCGGTTTCTGCTGAACGAAGACAAGAGCGCCACCATTGCATTCACCAGCACCGTAAGTGGGGAGGGCAAGAGCTATTCCTCCATCAATTTTGCCGCCATCCTGTCTTTGCTGGACCGGTCGGTGGTATTGGTAGATGTAGACCTGCGAAAACCACGATTACACAAAACTTTTAAGACGAGGAACGATTCTGGATTAACCAGTTATCTAATCAATCAGGACGACCTGGATGACATCATCCAATCTTCCGGCTTTCAAAATCTCGACTTCATTGCGGCTGGCCCCATCCCCCCAAATCCAGCGGAGCTGATTAATAGCAAACGCTTCAACCAGCTCATTTCCGAGCTTAAGGAGCGATACGACTACGTAGTAATGGACACCTCGCCCGTAGGCATGGTAACCGATGCGCTGCCTATTATCAAGTCAAGCGACATCTGCATGTACCTGTTTCGGGCGGACTACAGCCGCAAGCTGTTTCTCAAATACATCGAGCGAATTATCGAAGAGAATCGCTACCCAAAAATCTATGTGGTATTTAACTGCGTGAATCCATCCATACAGAAGTATGGCTATAGCTATAGCTACGGGTATGGAAAAACCTATGGCTACGGATCGGAAGCGGACAAAGAAGGGCTGGCCAGTTATATTGTGGATCCGGAGGAACCTGGCAGCAAGTGGCGTCGCTTTCTGAACCGTTGGTTTACCTGACGCACACCCTATTTACACGCCTTACCTATGCACAAGAAACCGGGATTTTGGATTGTAACAGGCATCCTGCTGCTGGGGCTGGGGGGCTACGTGGCCATATCACTGGTAAGCCCCGAAACAAAGGACCTGACGCAGGTGCGTAAGAACTATGCTGCCAGCGAGGCCATCCGCCTACTGGGCCCGGATGCCAGGCTGCTGCATCAGGTAGAGGACATAGACGCGGACGGCCAGAAGGAAACGGTGGCCTACAAGGCCATGCCCAACACGGCGCAACGGCCCAGCACGGCGAATAGTGGCTGGATATACGCACGTAGCTTTTATGTGCTAAAGCACACCTCACAGAAGACCTTCACGGTCATTCGGGCCGAAGCCAATGGGGTGCGCAACGAGCGCGACCAACCATTCGCGCCCGCTACTGCCCCGTATGGATACTGGGTAGCGCGGGATAGCCTGGAGAGCGGAGCACCTGTTTTTGTGTTCTATCTGGCCGATAGCCTGGGGCAGGTAGCAAGCGACCCGCTGCCCATCGGCTGGGACGCAGCCGCTAGCCGCTATCAGCTTATCCTTCCCTAAGGCTCCGGGCTTCTTCGTGGCGCGGAGGCACATCTGCGTACTCTCCGGGCATTGCACCCAAGGCATGGCTGAAACGTGGAGGAGCTATAACAGCCAATGCTGCGAGGCTCTCAGTTCGACTAACAGCCATGCACACAAAGGGAGAAGTGGGTGGCTGCCGGCTGGCTTACCTGGTGGTAGCAGCCTTCTTTCGGGCAATCATCATATTGCTCGTACCTTTCCGAAACTGGTAGCCCGTGCCAAACTCCAGTGGCTTGGCCTGCTTCTTCTGGTTGTAGATATCCCAGAGATCCTGCTGGAAATAATTGGAAAACAGGGCAATGGGGCGGCTATAGGCACCATAGTACTGTAGGTCCCAGTGGGTAGTGTCCAGCATGCGGATGGGCATACCGCTGTCATCCTGCACATACACCTGGCTAATCTCCAGGGTTTTATCCTTTATTAGGTGGAAGTAAGATTTGTACATCAGGTAGCTGGCCGCCTTTACATAGGTGTGGGCAGGGTTCAGGCCAGTCAGGTAGGGCAGAAAACCTTGCTCCTTTTGGATGTTGGCGTCCGACACATCTACCGAGAAATACTGCAGCTGCTGAACCGCCTTCTGGCCTGTTTTTCGGAAGAAGATCTGATTGCCCGTTACCAGCCCCTTTCCCGCCACACTCATCTCGGGGTCTGATCCTGCCGGAATGGGTTGCACCTCACCGTTGGGGCTTAGCTGGATGCGCCGCACCTGTAGCACCTCGTGGCCTGTGCGGGCCATAAATGCCAGCAAGACAGGCAGGGTACCATTCAGCTCGGCCCGCCGGAAGTCTACCGTCATGTCGTTGGTGCGGAAGAAGCTCCAGCTCAGGATAGCATACAGGCTCTTCTGCACATTAGCCAGGTTAGCCGCCAGGCGTGCCGCGTCCATCTTGCGGATGTCTATGGCATCGCCCTCTGGCTCCAGGCCAAAGAGTACGTATTTCTCGGCATGGGGATACACCGACTGAATAGCCATGAAGTCGGCCCCGCTGAATGGATAATATACGGTGTGCGTGCTTTTGTGCGCCTCGGGCAGTTCCTGTGCTGCCCATTGGGTAAGGGGCTGTACAAACTTGGCTTCTTGGCCCGGCCAGCCCTGCTCAAAGTATCGGCTATGCTGCTGTGCACCTGGGCTACTGGCCAGCGCTGCCAGGCTGCTACCCTCGGGCTGCGGCAGGCCAGCCAGCAGGCATGCCAGCTCATTCCAGTACGGGTCTGCCGCTACAGCTGGCTGGCTGGCTCCTGCTGTAGTCGTATGTGTGCTATCCGTCTTCGTATCTGTGGGCTGCTTCTTATCAGCTTGTGGCTCGCTGCAGGCAGCAGCCAGGGCTAGTAGCAGGATCGGGAAAATAATGCGCTTCATGCAAGTATAAAATAAACGTTGGCGTTCGACAGAAAAGGCAGGTATGCCTAGGCCCGGGCTTTCAGCTCCTCGCGCTTGTCATACCGGTAGGCTAGCAGGTAAACCAGAAAACCAGCAACCAGGGTGCAGAGGCTGATAAGGGGCACCTCGGTCTGGAAACCTCCATTTGGCCCAAAATCATACACACTAAACACGATGAGCCACAGGCATAGACCTAAAAACAGAATCGGCGGAATGGGATACAGGGGCACCCGGGCCTGGGCTGGCCGCCCGTAGCGGTAGCGGTAGATGAAAACACCCCCCACAGTAAGCGCGGCAAACAGGCTGAGCGTAAGGCCGATGTACTGAAAAATGACGAATACATCTCCATACAGGATCATGGCGCTGGCCACGGCCAGCTGGAGCAGCAGGGCTGCACGGGGGCTTCCGCTCTGGGTTTTGCGGGCCAGCAGGCGGTATATGGGGAAGTCTTCGCCTATGCTGGCCGTTACACGGGGCCCCGCCATTACCATACTGCTGGTGCTGCTGATGAGGGCAAAGGCAATAAGCCCACTCATAATGCGGCCACCGGCACCGCCAAAGATCTGGTGTGCCACATGTCCGGCAAAGTCGCCTTTGCCTGCCAGGGCCTCGGGCTGCATGGCCTTGAAGAACACATAGTTGATGAGCAGATAGAGCGTCGACACCACCAGGGTGCCAATCAGCAGGGAACGGGGCACATTCTTGCCCGGGTTTCGCACCTCGCCGCTGATGTAGGCGGCCGCATTCCAGCCGGAATACGCGAAAAAGACTAGCACCAGGCAAATGCCAAAGGCAGGGGTGCCCAGCAGTGCCCAGTCGGCACCGGTAGGTAACACAGAAAAGGAATGTCCTTCACCATCCAAAAAAAGAAGTCCTGCCAGGATAAATACCAGCACCAGCACAATCTTCAGGATGGTAAAAGCATTCTGGGTAGCAGCTCCCTTCCGGATGTCTTGGCTATGCAGCCAAGTAAGGCCCAGCACCAGCAGCAGGGCAAATAGCTGGCCAAGCTGAAACTGCCAGCCACCAACGGAAAAAAGCACCGCATTCTCTACACCCAGGATGGTAAATCCATACTGGCCAAACACCAGCGCCGCACCCGCTATGGGAGCACCAAAGCCTACAATGAGCGAAATAAAGCCACTCATAAAGCCCACCGCAGGGTGATACAGCTTACTCAGGTAGTGGTACTCGCCCCCACTGCGGGGCATGGCAGCCGCCAGCTCGCCATAGCTAAGGGCACCACAGAGCGCCAAAAGCCCACCCAATAGCCAGGTAAACAGCAGGATGGACTCGCTCGTCATACTCGCAGCCATGTAACCTGTGGTGGCAAAAACGCCCGAGCCAATCATATTGGCTATCACCAACAGCACGGCGGTCTTCAGGCCTACCTTGGCTACAGCCATAGGAGGTGCCTGGGAGGTGGGTATCTTCACCCTGGTATCTTGCTCTGCAATCATAAACGGCCACAAAAATAGCCGAAACCCCACGCACCGACAGGCGGAAAGAGGGCTAAGATGGTTTTTTTATCCCAAAGCCCAGGCTTGCCTCACCACAAAGCAGGTGTACAAGCCGAAAATGCCTATGCACCCTAGCAGTTTTTGTGGTAGATTTGGCAAAATTTTTCTGTAGCATGGCTGAACGCAAGAATACTCCCATCGAGCTCGAAGAAGACGAACGCATTAAAGCACCCAAATCTGCCCCCGCCCAAGCCCGGGAGCGTGCAAGCGTGCGGGAAAAGTGGGAAAAGAACAAGCGCCTGTACATCGGCATCCTGCTGGGAGCACTGCTGCTGGTGGGGGGCATAGCGTACTATGTGGCCGAGGAGCGTGAGAATGAAAAGGTTGCGCTGGATAATGCCGAGATGGCTTTCCGAAACTTCTACCGCGATAGCCTGGATAAAGCCGTAAATGGGGCTTCCAATTTTAGTGGCTTGAAAAAAATTGCCACTGAGTACGAAGGCACCCGCGCAGGTAATATGGCAAACTATATGCTGGGAGCTACACTCCTGCAGCAGGGGAAGGTAGCAGAAGGCCGTGCGCACCTGGAGGCTTATGACAAAAGCAAGGACCTGATGCTGAACGTAACCGCCCTGCGTGGCCTGGCCTACAGCTACGAGGAAGAAGGCAAGTATGCCGAAGCCGCCGCCCACTACCTGCAGGCTGCCGAAAAGCTGGAAAACAACCAGACCACCCCTCTGAGCCTGCTGGATGCCGGCCGCTGCTACCAGCTGGCCAAAGACAGCGAGGGTGCTACCAAAGCCTACAAACGGCTGCTGAAGGCGTATCCGAATAGCGCGCAGGCACAGGATGCGCAGAAGTATCTGGCACGCATTGCCGAATAAACACCGCCCCCATGGCCACTGCAGATACAGACACCGCATCCCTGGAACAATACAGGGGTCGCGCAGATTTTAGACAGGAAAGCATTGCCCTCATCGTGGCCGAATGGAATGCGGACATAAACGCCCGCATGTATAGCAGTGCCCTGCGTGTGCTGCAGGCACACGGGGTAAAGGATATAGACCGGATCCTGGTACCGGGTGCGTATGAACTGCCCTTTGCAGCACAGAAGATGGCCTACGACGTATACTCTGCCATCATCTGCTTCGGCACCCTGATAAAAGGAGAAACCCGACACGATGAATACATTGCCACTGCGGTGGCAAGTGGCCTGATGGAGGTGAGCCTGAAGCACGACAAGCCCGTTATTTTCGGTGTGCTAACGGTAAATAACCGCGAGCAAGCCCTGGCCCGGACCGGGGGCAGCGTGGGCGATAAGGGAGCAGAGGCTGCCGTATCGGCCCTCAAGCTACTGGAGCTGGCGCGTACATACACCGGAAAATACAATCCGGACGGTATGGTGGACGCTTTCTATACCGACGAGGACTAGCCTGCCTGCTGCTACCGCTAGCTAGCTGCGTCTACAGGGGCATAGATTCTTCGTAGCTCTTGCCATTGTAGCCCAGCCCAATGAAAAAGAGCTCCTTGCTACTGGAGCGTGTAGCCTTTGGCCTACTGATGGCCACCCGGTCAAACAGGCGCTGTAGCTGGGCACGGTAGGCTTGGAAGTCTGGTCCATCAAAGAATTTAGCCACAAAATGGCCGCCGCGTGCCAGGTATTTTGTCGCTACCAGCAGGGCCATTTCGCACAGCTCGGCAGATCGGGCCTGGTCGGTTATCTTGCTGCCTGTGGTTTTGGGGGCCATGTCGCTGATCACCAGGTCTACCGGTGGCCGAATACCTGCCTGCTCAAAGAGGCTCCCCCAGTCGGCCATATGGATGTCTCCTGCTACAAAGTGTGCATTGGGCAGGGGCAAATCCACGGGGGTCAGGTCTATACCCAGCAGCCGGCCCCGGGGGCCAATCTTCTGGCTGGCATACTGGCTCCAGCTGCCTGGGCTACAGCCCAGGTCTATCACCTGCTGGCCAGCGTGGAATAGGCCGTGCTTTTGGTCTATCTCTTCCAGTTTGAATACACTGCGGGCGCGGTAGTCCTGCTGGCGAGCCTTACGGGCATAGTGGTCGTTGGGTTTATAGGCCATAGTAGCTGGATGGATGGCAAGATGGACAAGATATACCGCAGGCGCAAACGAGTGGGGTGCGTAGCGCACGCTAGCCCAGGCTATCTCCTGGCTTTAGCCCATGCGCGTGCAGGTAGTCGGTCATCAGGCGCAGGAGGCCCGGGTGCAGGGCAGTGTTGGCGGCCAGAATGCTCTGTCCGAATAGCCAGTCCTGCTGCCCCCAGTAATCCGTTACAGTTCCGCCGGCCTCCTGCACCAGCAGGGCGCCCGCAGCCACGTCCCAGGGGTTCAGGCTGGCCTCAAAAAACCCATCGAAGCGGCCCGCTGCCGTAAAGGCCAGGTCCATGGCGGCACTGCCCATGCGGCGTATGCCGCGGATATGCCCCATGTAGGCCCGCAGCAGGTTCAGGTATCCATCTATGTTTTGTCCCTTTCGGTAGGGGAAGCCCGTGCTGAGAAAAGCGTCTTCGGTATTCCGGTTGCTGCTTACCTGTATGCGTGCGCCGTTCAGGTAGGCACCCTGGCCGCGTATAGCGGTGTACAGCTCATCCCGGTTGGGCTCATAGATAATGCCCATGCAGATCTGGCCCTGCCACTGCAGCGCCACCGAGGTGCAGAAGAAGGGCACGCCATGCACAAAATTGGTGGTGCCATCCAGTGGATCGATAATCCATACAGCCTCCGCATCCGCGTGGTAGTGTCCCCCCTCCTCGTTGATGAATCCGCAGCCCGCCAGCAGTCGGCTCAGCTTGCCCACCAGGCGGTCTTCAGCGTTTCGATCTACATAGCTCACCAGGTCGTTCTGCCCCTTGAACTCCACATCGGCCCAGGTGAAGGACTCCCGATCGAGCAGGATGAGCTCGCCCACATGCTTTACCACCGGAATAACCTGATCCATCAGTGTCTTAAGGTCCATATCGCGTACGGGGGAAATAGAAGAAATACAGGAGTACGAGGATAAACATACCAAAAACTGCGCACTTTCCGAGCCAGCTTCCATACTGGTTAAAGAAGGTGTGGCCGCCGCGCAGGTTGGCATGGGTATCTATCACCCCCTGCACCCCCCAGCCCAGTTGCTGGTGCATGCGGCCATAGCGGTCTATCACACAGGAGATACCGGTATTGGCCGAGCGCACTACTTCCTTCCGGTTTTCGATGGCCCGCAGGCGTGCCAGCTGGGCATGCTGCACATAGCCACTGCTGCGCCCCCACCAGCCATCGTTGGTAATAACCGCCAGCAGCCCGGCCCCCTGCTGCACCAGGCCGGCCACAAAGTCGGGAAACTCGCTCTCGTAGCAGATGAGCGGGGCTATGGCCAGGCCATTCATCCACAGTGGATGCAGGCTATCGGGCAGGCCATAGCTGCCAAAGTCGCCGCCTATATCAATATTCCAGTCTCGCAGAAAGACAAGGTTTTCCAGAAAGGGCACCCGCTCTATAAAGGGCACCAGCTTGCTCTTCTTATACACCCGGGGGCTGGCCTCCCCCAGGATGCTGGCGCCATTGAAGCTGTCGTAGTGCCCCCCCCCGGCCAGGGGGCGGGCACTGGCAGGCAGGGGGCGGGTGCCAGGCGGATAAATCCGCACAGGGTGCATGCCGGTCAGGATATGCAGGTGGTGCCGCTGGGCCACCTGCAGCAGCGGCTGCAGCAGCGGCTCGTGCAGCAGCTGGTCTTCCAGCACGGGGCCGGGTATGGCAGTTTCGGGCAGCACCACCAGCTCCGTACCGGCGGGCAAGTCTTTTTCTATCTGCCGGGCCAGGTCTTCTACCGTGGCCATGGGCGACTTCCGATACTTGTCGTAGGGGTCTATATTCGGCTGCACAATACGTACCTGCACCGCCTGCGAGGGATTGCAATCCGGGAAGGTGTGTGTGCGCCAAGGGTATATAGCCAGCGGCAGCAGCACCGCGCCAGCCACCACCAGCCAGGTACGCACCGGCAATCGGCGGCCCTGCTGCAGGCGGGCGCTGAGGTGAAAGAGGCCGAGGGCCACCACCAGCGTGAGGGCCGATGCACCCAGCACACCGGTAAGGTCCAGGTACTGCAGGTAAAGTGGGTAGTAGCTCCAGGCATGGCCCAGGGTCAGCCAGCTCCAGCTCAGCTCCCAGCCAAAGTGCAGGTGCTCGAAGCTAAGCCAGGCCAGGCCCAGGCCCAGCAGGGCCGTGGCCAGGGGCAGCCGCCGCCGCAGCCACACGTATACCAGCAGGGGCAGGCACATCAGGATTGGGTTCAGCAGGTTGGCCAGCAGGCCCCCCAGCAGGGCCACCAGGGCCTCGCCCCCCGCCACCTTCAGGGCCGTGAGCATCAGCCAATAGCAGCACAGCAGGTTCCACACCACAAACTGTACATAGCCATAGCGTAGCGTGCGCCACAGCTGCCTGCGCAGGCGCGCGGGGGGGGGGCTGATGACCCGCCGCTCCAGCACCGCTAGCACGGGCAAAAAGCCTAGCCAGATAAGGGGGGCCAGGGGGCTGGGCGGAAAGGCTGCTGCCTGCAGTAGCCCCCCCAGCAGCAGCAGCAGGTAGGGCCTATGCTCGGCCTGCCACCACCACCACGCATTCGCCTTTCGGAGGATGGAGATCATAATAAGCTTGTAATTCGGACAGGGTACCCCGCCGGTGCTCTTCGTGTATTTTGGTCAGCTCGCGGGCCACACTGGCGGGCCGGGTGGGTTCCAGCACCTCGGCCAGCTGGCCCAGCAGCTTGGCCAGCCGGTGCGGGCTTTCGTACAGCAGGATGGTGCGGGGCTCGTCCCTCAGGCTCATTAGCCGGGTTTGTCGGCCCTTCTTGGCAGGCAGGAAGCCCTCGAAGCAGAACCGGTCTGCTGGCAGGCCACTGGCTACCAGGGCGGGGATAAGTGCCGTGGGGCCTGGCAGGCACTCTACGGCTATGCCCAGTGCCAGTGCCTCGCGCACCAGCAGGTAGCCAGGGTCGGATATGCCGGGGGTACCGGCATCGCTGGCGTAGGCCAGCGTCCAGCCCTGTGCCTGCACCTCGGCCAGCAGGGCAGGGATGCGCTGGTGCTCATTGTGCATGTGCAGGCTGATGAGGGGCACCTGTATGCCCAGGTGCCGGAGCAGCAGGCCGGTGTGCCGGGTGTCTTCGGCGGCTACACGGTCAGCCGCTCGCAGGGTTTCTATCGCACGCAGGGTAATGTCCTGCAGGTTGCCAATAGGCGTGGGTACCAGGACAATGCGTGCACTCATTTGCAATGAAGGGAGGATATGCCCCCAGCCTTTCAGCGCAGTACCGGGTACCGCGCGGGTGGCAGTTGGCAGCCTAGGTTTCCAGGGTCAGTTCGCGGTCTATTCCGCACTCTAGCGAGATGAAGGTCTCGGTTCGCTCCACCCCCTCTATTACCTGTATCTTGTCGTTCAGCACCTCGCGCAGGTGGCGGGTGTCTCGGCACACAATTTTGGCATACATGTTATACATGCCCGTGGTGTAGTGCAGCTCCACAATCTCGGGTATGGTGCGTAGCTGGTGCAGTGCCTTGGCGTATACCGAGCCTTTTTCCAGGTAGATACCCAGGAAGGCCAATACGTCGAAGCCCAGGCGTGCATAGTCTACCACCAGGCGGCTACCCAGCACAATTCCGGCTTCCTGCATTTTCTTCATTCGCACGTGTATGGTACCGCCGGATACCTTTAGCTCGCGGGCAATGTCTGTGTAAGGTATGCTGGCATCGTGCAGCAGCATTTGCAGGATATTCTTATCCAGTTCGTCCAGGCTAGGCTTGTGTTCGCTCATGGCGGAATACAGGATTAATAGAGTTTAGTCAACGGCGCGCAAAATTACCCGCTATCTGGTCAAAGACAAGGCCATTTATCGATGTTTTCAGCTATTTAACAAACATTTTACCTACAATCGGCAGGTGGTCGCTCATACCACCGGCATAGTGTGTGCCCCAGTAGGTGCGGTGCATATAGGGTCCATCCCGGCCCTGCCGTAGCAGCTGGCGCTGGCCGGCGTTCCAGGCCATCAGGCTAGCAGGGTCTGTCGTAAGGGCGTGGTCTAGCAGCTCGCCCCGGCCCTGGTACAGGTAGGTATAGGCCTCAGGGCCGTCTGCATTCATATCGAAGAGCATAAAGGGAGGCTCCTCTGGCGAATTTCCGCACACGCCCTGCTGCCAGATGGCTACTGCCCCCAGGCCCAGGCGCAGGCTGGCATTGTGGGGTTCGTCGTTCAGGTCGCCCAGGATGAGCACCTGGGTGGTGGGCGCCTGCAGCAGCACACTATCCAGGTGGTGGCGTAGCACCCGGGCCGCCTGTAGCCGGTAGGTAGAGTCTTGGTAGCGGCTGGGCCAGTGTGCCAGGTAGAGGGCCAGGGCCTGGCCCGTGGGGAGTAGGCCAGATAGGTACAGCATAGCGCGTGTGCGGTGCCCGGGTGCCCAGGGGAAGTGTATGGGCAGGGTGTGTACCGCCTGTAGCCGGATGCGGCCCGTATCCAGCAGGCAGGCCACCTGCAGCCCGCGGGCATCGCTGCCGGCTGCATGCAGCAGGGCATGGTGCCGGGCCCAGGGCAGGCGGGCCTGCAGGGCGGCCAGCACAGCAGCATCCTGTTCTACCTCGGCCAGGCCCACCAGGGCCGGAGCCACCCCTAGTTCATCGGCCAGCTGGCGGTACAGGCTGGCCAGCGAATCCAGCTTGGCGGTATAGCGCCCCTGCGTCCACTGCTGGGCCCCCAGGGGTGTAAAGGCGTCGTCGCCAGGACCAGGTGCGTCCAGGGTGTCAAACAGGTTCTCGGCATTGTGCCAGATAAAGGCCAGGCTATCCTGCGCCCGCGCCGGAGCCAGTGCCAGCAACCACAGTCCCATGCAAAAACCCAATCCGGCGGAGCCCAGGCGGGCAGTACATCGTTCCAGCACAGGCCACATAGACCCAAATCTACGGCATTTTTTCAGGCCTGTGCACTGCACACAGGCGTAGCCAGGCCAGTACCAGATGGGGGTGGAGAACTAAGCCTGGGCGCAAGCAGGCCTGGTACGTAGCTTTAGGCATGCGTACCCTACTAACCCTATGCCTGCTGAGCTGCCTGGCGGCGGCCCTGCACAGTGGCTGTGTGCCCAAGAAAAAGTATGTGGCCCTGCTAGCGGCACGAGACAGCCTGCAGCTGGCCCATAGCCTGAAGGCGCAACAGCTGGCCGAAACGCTGGATGCGCGCGATAGCCTGCAGCAGCTGAAAGAACGATTGGCAGATGCCCTGCTGGAGACCACCCAGGCGCGCGACCGCCTGCAGGCTAGCTACGACGAGCTGAGTGCTACCAACCTGGACCAGGCCGAACGATTCGGCAAGGCGCTGGAGCTGAAAACCGCCGAGCTAAAACACCAGGAAGCCCTGCTGGCCGAGCGCGAAGCCCGGCTAAGCCTGCTAGAGGCACGGATTGCAGCCCAACAGAAACAGCAAAACCGCCTGCTGGAAACACTGCGGAAAGCGCTGGATGGCTACCAGGCCTCGCAGCTGAGCCTGGAACTAAAAGACGGACAGGTGTACCTATCCCTCTCGGATAAGCTGCTATTCGGCTCGGGCTCTGCCGAGCTGGGCCAGGAGGGAAAGGCGGCGCTGAAACAAGTGGCAGAGGTACTGCGGGCAGACACCAGCCTGCACATACGGGTGGAGGGCCACACCGATACCGACCCCATACGCACCAGCTGCCTGGCCGATAACTGGGACCTGAGCGTGGTGCGCGCCACTGCCGTGGTGCGCCTGCTTAGCACGGGCTATGCCATAGACCCCAGGCGACTGACGGCAGCGGGAAAGGGTGCCCACCAGCCGATAGCCCCGAACGAAAGCCGCGCCCAGAAAGCCCTGAACCGACGCACCGAGCTGATAATAGCCCCGCAACTAGCCGGGCTATACGAGCTGCTGAAGTAGGAAATGCCCATAGGCAACCTGCCGCAGGGCTGCCCGGTAACCGTTCAGACCCGAAAATGAACCGTTCGCTCAGTTCGCGTATCTTTGTCCCATATTCTGCGTAGATTTCTTCAGACTTCAACCAAAAGATTAAAATGGCTATGATCCAGCTCCATCGTCCACCAGGTTTACCGGCCCTACTGCTGCCGGTGCTCCTGCTGCTGGCCGGGCTATGCGGAATGGCCCACGCCCAGCAGGACAAAACGCAGAATGGCCGCACCGTCATCATCCCCCAGGATGACCAGCCTGCCTACTACAATGCCTTCACCCCGAATGGAGATGGCATTAATGATGTATTCAGCCCAAGCCAGCAGGTTAGCAACTATACCATCCTGGTGTATGACCGCTGGGGCAACGAGGTGTATAGTGGCACCCAGGCCCAGCCCTGGGCGGGCCAGGGCCGCAGTGGCCAGGCACCCGAGGGGGTGTATGTGTACCAGATGCGGGGACGTACCCTGGAGGGAGACAGCATACGGCATGTGGGCACCATAACGCTGCTGCGTTAGCCGGGCAGAACCCAGATTAAAGACCAAACAAGCCCGAGAGGCGCAGGAGCAGATACACGGGCATGGCCAGCAGGAAGCCATCGAAGCGGTCGTAGAAGCCGCCATGGCCGGGCAGCAGGCTCCCACTGTCTTTCACCGAGGCACGGCGCTTTAGGGCCGACTGCAGGAAGTCGCCCGCAGTGGTGGCCAAGGCCAGTATCCCTCCGGTCAGTATCCCTCCGGCCATATCCTCCTGCTGCAGGGCAAGGCCCAGCAGCATGCAGCCTAGCACGCTGCCTGCCAGCCCCTCCCAGCTTTTCTTGGGGCTAATGGCAGGCCAGATGGGGTGCCGCCCCAGGCTGCGACCCACAAAGTAGCCGCAGGTATCGGAACACCATACAAATAGCAGGGGGGCCAGGGCCAATAGGTAGGCATGCCTGCCGTAAATATCTTCATCAAACAAGAACATGGCAAGCCATAATACAAAGGGCAGTGTTGTATATATACTACCCGACAACGTGTAAACAATGCGCCCCAAGCGTGCGCGAAAGGCCAAAAGAAGTACCGAGAGAGGTAAAAGCGCAAATAGGACAACCGCCAGGATCACCTTACTGTTGTAGCTGCCTATGGGTCCTGAAAAAGTACCTTTGGGAGCATCGGGTTTAGGGTAATGAAAGGAGAAAACAGCATCCAGGTTGTTCATCCCAAAACAACCCGATATCCAAGAACTTGCCTCATCTACCAGCACAAGTAAACCCAAAAAGACGAAAAGCTGAAACAACATGAGCCCGGCTACCACCCAACGAGCGGCTATACGAAGCCGCAAAAACTCCCAGTACACCAGGCCGGCTAGCAGGCTACAGGCCAGCATAGCACTATAGGGAGAAACAAATAGTAGCGTAAGCAGCAGGGCACCCCCCAGCAGGGCGGTAAGAATGCGTTGGCTCAGGTTCGTCATGCTTGATCGGGAGTAGAGGGAGGGGGTAGAGCATGGCCCGGGGAGGGAGACGCGAGGCTACGCGGGCCCTGCCGGCGGAGGTTCTGGTGGATGTAGAGCCACAGCAGGGGTGCAAGCGCCAGGGCGGCAGCAGCACCCAGGGCCAGCGGCACCTGCGCCTCTTGCTGCTCCAGCTCGGCAGGCCAGCCCCAGTGTGCCACCCCGTAAATGGCCAGCACGCCCACCGCATTGTGGGCCGCATGGGCTACCACAGCGGGCCACAGGCTGCCGCTATAGTACACCAGGTAGCCAAACAGCGCACCCAAACCCATGCGATAAAAGAAACCAAAAAACTGGAAGTGGATAAAGCTGAACAAGAGCGCGGTAAGCCAGATAGCCACATGCGGATTCCACATGCGGCGGCAGGTACTCTGTAAGTAGCCACGAAAGAAGAGCTCTTCCATCACGGCAGGGGTGAGTGCTACCACCAGCAGGTTTACGGCCAAATCCTCCCTCAGCAGGGCCTGCTGCAGCAGCCCTGCGCGGGCCTCCATGTCTCGTATGGCCGCCTCCACTGCCTCCAGGCCTGCAGGCAGGGCAAAGGCATCGGGCTGTATGGCTGTGAGCGACAGCAGCGGGATGCCCAGCAGCGCCAGGGGTACCGCCAGCCACAGGCTGCCGCGCCAGGCCGGTGGGGCCAGCTGCAGCTCCTGCCGGGTGCTGCCCGCAGCACGAGCCAGCACCCAGGCCAGTGCCCCAAAGGCTACCAGCTGGGTGCTAAAAAGCTGTAGCTTGAGCCAGGGCAAGGCCGCTGCCGGGAGTGCCCCTCCGGCAGTCATCAGCTCCAGCAGCGGGTAGCCAGATAGGAGGCCGAACAAGGACAACAGACCAAAGGGCAATAGAATCTGCTGCAACAGGAAGACCAGACCCAGGCCCAGCAGCAAGACCGAGCTGGGCGGGAACAGGGAGCGACCAAAAGGACTGTCGGCCGGGTAGCGCATGCACAAAGATAGACAGCAATGGTACGCAAGCAGCCTGCCACAGATTTTGATAGCTTTACGGTTATGAAAATCCACGGAACAACGGTGCTGGGTGTTATCCACAACGGGCAGGTGGCCCTGGGCGCAGACGGCCAGGCCACACTGGGCAATACGGTGATGAAAAACAATGTGCGCAAGGTGCGCAAGATGGCAGATGATAGCATCCTGGCCGGCTTTGCCGGCGGTACAGCCGATGCCTTTGCCCTGCTGGAGCGCTTTGAGGAGAAGCTGAACAAGCACGGCAAGATCATGAAACGGGCGGCAATAGCCCTGGCTGCCGACTGGCGTACAGACCGCTACCTGAGGCGACTGGAGGCCATGCTGATCATCATGAACCGAGAGGAAGGCCTCATTATAAGCGGCACCGGAGATGTGCTGGAGCCGGAAGACCAGATCCTGGCCATTGGCAGCGGAGGTATGTATGCCCAGAGTGCAGCCATGGCGCTGAAGCAGCATGCCCCCCAGCTATCTGCCGAAGAGCTGGTGCGGGCCTCGCTAAACATTGCAGCCGACATCTGCATCTATACCAACCACAACTTTACGCTGCTGACCCTATAGGGCCACGCCCGCCATGCTGCCTGCCTACCCCTACCCTGCCACCGCCGATGGCCTGCTGTGGGACCCCATACGACGCTGCTATGCCGAGGCCAAGCCCGAGGAGTGGGTACGGCAGCGCCTGCTCTTCGCGCTGCTCTCGCAGGTGCAGGTGCCCCCAGCCCGCATAGCCGTAGAGCGCAGGGTGCTATACATGGGTAGGCCGCGGCGCTTTGACGTGTTGGTATTCGACACAGCGGGCCGGGCTAGCCTGCTGTGCGAGTGTAAGGCACCGGGGGTACCCCTATCGGCAACTGTGGCCCTACAGGCTGCCAGCTACAACCGGGAACTACAGGCACCCCTCGTCCTGCTAACCAATGGCGACCAGTGCCTGCTGCTGGATGCGCAAATGGCCAGACCTGAAGAAGAATGGAGCATCATCTGCCAAATTCTGCATCAAAAGATCCAACCACAAGCAGGGCCGAAAAGCACCCCATAAGCCAGCAATCTGGTAGGGCCGGTATGCGGGCCTCGCGCTACCCGTATTAGATAACGGACAACAGGCACACTACCTAAGCCTGCGGACAAGCAAACTTAGACACTGAATAACCACCAATGAAGTGCCCAAAAGCGCCCAGCACAACTTCCAAACAGTTAGGCTGGAAGCCAGATAGGCCAAGGCCGGATTAAAGTCGGTGGGATTCGGTAGCATGGCAAGTGTAGCAAGGTTCTCCCAAATGTCTGCAGTAGCCAGCAGTGGCCCCCAGAACACCATGCCCACAGCAAACCGATACCAGCTACCATCCATTGGGTTCAGCTTTACCAATAGCAGCTGAACGAAAAAAATAGTAGCCATCAGGCCAAAGATGAACACAAAGTCCAGGTACTGTGTCTCGATGTAGATATCCAGGGTCTCATTCCGGATTAAGAACTGGTACCACGCGGCTACTTTTCCCGGACTAAAAGCCAGCTGTCCGGCAAATAGCTCTGGTGGATACTCCGATAGCGCATACTGTCTGTTTGCAGCGCGTAGACCCAGAACCAGTACGGCCACCGACACAGCGAGCGTAGCTAGCAAAACAGGGTAGGATAAACGATGGGCGAGTGCTTCAATTCTCCGATACAACCTTTTCATCACATTTCTTTTAGGCTGTATAAACCAACAAAAAGAGCTGAAAAAGCCACCTGCACATAGGTTAAGATTTCCGCCCCTAGCTACCAAAGCAGCACAAACGCTTCGCGAGTATACCCCGGATGTTTTTTGTAAGGCACACGGAATGGCGCGTTATCGTGGAGCTTGGGAACGTTATGGCCCCCCTTTGCCTTCTATCTGCCCACAGCCTCGGGATTCATCTGCGATTCTAGTCGAAGAGCACCTCTTGTACCTGAATTTCAAACGGCACCTGCAGGATGGCCTGGTAGTCATGGCCAGTATCAATCATGTCTTCATCCGCCTCTTCGCATAGCCAGAGGATGGACACGCCATCGTTCTTCTGGTGGATGTCTTGGATGCGGCGAAAAACCTCCAGGATACACTTGGAGGAACTGGTGTTGAAGTACTCCAGCATAAAAACAAAGCGTGCCGAACCGGTGAGCCTAACCCCCTCTGTGTCCATCCAGTCGTAGATTTTCTGGTAAAAATCCATGGAATCTTCGGGGATGGACCTGCCGGTAAAAAGATACTCGCCTTTTTCCGGATCCAGTACGATCTTGGGCGTTTTATCCGTCGGTTCTATATAGAGAGTTGCCACAGTCTTCGCAGTTTTGGTACCAGCTGATCGACAAAGTAACAAAATTAACGGACAGACCGGTCTACTTGTTGCCCGCCAAAAGCAGATTGACCAACCGAAAGCAGATACCCGTACCCAGGCACCTGGGCTAGCGTACGGCTCTCTCCAACCCCGGCTATTCCCGCAGGCCCCGCTGCAACTCGCGCTTCGCGTCTCTTTCCTTCAGGCTCTCGCGCTTGTCGTAGGCCTTTTTGCCGCGAGCCAGGGCAATTTCTATTTTCACCAGCCCCCTGTCGCTAAAAAATAGGCGGATCGGGATGATGGTAACGCCCGCAATCTGGCTTTCCTTAGCCAGCTTTTTCAGCTCGCGCCGGGTGAGCAGGAGCTTGCGTGGGCGCAGGGGCTCGTGGTTAAAGAACTGGGCCGACTGCTCGTAGGGCTGGATCTGCAGGTTTCGCAGGTATAGTTCGCCCTGTTCGAAGGCACAAAACGCATCCTGCATCTGCACGTTGCCCAGCCGCACGCTTTTTATCTCGGTGCCTAGCAGCTGGATGCCGGCTACAAACTTTTCATCAAAGTGATAGTCGTGGCTTGCTTTCCGGTTTTGAATGGTGGGGGCCATATTGGCCTGCTTCTTTTTCTGGGCCATGGCTATAGCTGCTTATTTTCGGCAAAGGAGTAGTACTGCGCACCGGCAATAATGATGTGGTCTAGCAGCTGAATATCGAACCAGTTTGCCCCCTCCTTTAGCTTAATGGTGAGTGCAATATCGGTGCCGCTAGGCTGTAGGCTTCCGCTGGGGTGGTTGTGGCTGATAATCAGCCCGGTGGCCATCAGGTTGAGTGCCTCCCGGAAAATAATCTTGGGGTCGATAACCGTGGAGGTGCTGCCTCCGCTACTCACACGCTTTTCGCCAATGATCTGGTTTCGGCGGTTGAGGAAAAGGACGTAGAAGATCTCGTGGTCCAGGTCTGTCATACGCGGGCTGAGGTAGGCCGCTACGATGGCGGGATCGTTGGCAAACACTTCGCGCACCTCAGTCAGCTGTTTGCGCTTGGCTAGCTCAAATGCCGCTACGATGCTGATTGCCTTGGCAGGGCCAATTCCTTTGATAGTGGTCATTTCTCGTAACGTGCAGCGGGCTAGCCGGTGCAGGCCACCAAAGTGCTCGATCAGCTCTCGGCCTACAGCTACGGCACTCCGGCTAGGGGTACCACTCCCGATCAGGATGGCGATCAGTTCCGCCTCGGTAAGAGCTTCAGGGCCCTTTTCTACGAGTTTTTCACGCGGGCGGTCTTCTACGGCCCAGTGATTAATCGGTTGTTGGTACTGCATGGCGGGGGAGAAAATGAGCGAACCGCTATTCTCACGCACACACAGGGGCAGTCAGCATCTGCACGGTCGTGCAGCAGGCCAGGCCTGCGGGGCAGCCCGCCCGCACCAGGGGAGGTGCTGCTAGGAGGCCAGCTTGTTTACGTAGCGGGTTATACGCGCCTTGTAGTTGGCGGCCGTACGCTTGTGTATGATGTTTCGGTTGGCCAGGCGGTCCAGCTGGCTATTCAGCTGGGGGATCATGGCAGCCGCTTCTTTCGCATCGGTCATTTTACGCACTTTCTTCATCAGGTTGCGCGCGGTTACCATACGGGTGCGGTTGCGCAGGCGGGCCTTGGCCGTCTGGCGCATTCTTTTGGCTGCCGATTTAATATTGGGCATAGTACTACTCTTTTTACGAAAGACTGCAAAGTTAGAAGAAAAAACACGGATCCCCAAAGGTTTTTTCACTTGAATCTGGTCGTGTTTTTGGCGCCAAATTTGGGGCAACGTCGAGCAGGGGCGTATATTTAGGTGCTGTTACCAATCATGTGTATTTGTTCTCCATGGCACTGCCTATGCGGTATATCCTGATTTTCATGCTCGTGTGGCTTAGCCCCCTGCCAGGCCATGGCCAGGCCCAGCGGCTAGGCACTGCTCGCCTGTTTCTATTCCAGAACGGCCTGGCACTCAATCTGGAACAGGGCAATCTTTCCTTTCATCAGCGGCGTGTAACCATAGAAGACTTTCCGCGCGCGCAGTTTGGGGCCTTTTGGCTAAGCCCGAATGCTGGCTACAGCATCCTGAAGACTGTGTACAGGCCGGATACGGTACTACACACCGCCGAGGCCCGAACGCTTTTTGAAATCCTGAAGGCCAATGTGGGCAAGGATGCGCGTGTAACCTACAAGGTGGGCACAGAGCTGGAGGATGCGGACGGCCCGATCTTGCCATTCGGCTTCGAAAGCGACCTGGCACGTATCCGGCGCACCACAGGCGGCACCATTTTTATCCATAAAGACCAGATACAGATGGTAAGCATACAGGCCAACCTGCCAAACACCCACTACCAAGAGGGCAAAATAGGCATGGCCACTACGGTGGAGATCGACAAAGATTTCGCCTTTGCCCCCCTGGATGCCCTGTATTTTCAGGAGGGCTTCAGCTGGGTGCCAGACTATAGGCTGGGCCTGGGCAAGGCAGAGATGGCCCAGCTAGGCATGAAGGCGATTGTAACCCACAGCGGGAGCGCAGTGGATGAAACCGAGATAAAACTGGTGATAGGCAGCCCTACCCCCAGCGGGCACCCCTCGCTGGATGCCTGTGCCCGAGCGCTGATTGGGGCCCTGCCTGGCCAGCACTTTCCGCAGCCCATAGTGCCACACGAGCTGGTGCAGGTGGTGCGCGACACCGCCGCACAGGCCCGTGCGCAGCAGAGCCTGTGCGCCTATACCAACCCAGACCCCACCCAGCCAGGCACCCTATACGTGCTAGACGCGGGAAAGGCCTCGCTGGATGTAAATGGGAAGGCGTATCTGCCCGCACTGGAGGCAATGGTGCCGGCAAAAAAGGGTTTTCGGTGCCAGATACCGAACTTTATCGACACACTGAATCGGGCAGACCTGTCCACCCCTGCCTATACGGCCGAGGTATACCAGCAGCTACAAATCAAAAACTCGCTGGAGATACCCCTGCTGGCCGGAGCCCTGCACATAGCCGATGTAAATGGCCAGCCCCTGACCCAAGCCCTGCTACCCTACCTGGCACCCAAAGACTCCTGCTGTATACAGCTGCCTCAAAGCGCAAAACTCCTGGTGCAGTGCGACGAAAATGTGTACATAGCCGAGGCGCGGGCGCGGCTAGAGGATAAGAGCACTGCCGACCGAATAACCATGCGGGGCCTGATCCGGATAAAGAACGTAGACAAACAGCCTGTACAGCTGACGGTGCACAAGCAGCTGATGGGATTGATAAACCAGCAGACTGGGGCCACCCTAACCGAGGAAGACCAGAAAATAGGCCGAAACGTGCTGAAGACCCTGCAATGGACTGTTGTAGTGCAACCCGAGAGCACCTACCAGCTGCCCTACGAATACGTATTCTACCGCTAATGCCCCTACAGCCCGAGCACCCTACCCTCTTTTTTGGCACGCACAACCGGAACAAGGCAGCCGAGGTACAGGCCATGGTGGCCAGCCACTTCCGGCTGTGCATGGCTGCAGACATGCCGGGTGTGGCCGAACCCGAAGAAACAGGTAAAACCCTGAAAGAAAATGCGTTATTGAAAGCCCGGGCCTACCACCGGGCCACGGGCCTGCCCACCCTGGCCGATGATACCGGCCTGGAGGTGGCAGCCCTGGGCGGCGCACCCGGCGTGCACAGCGCCCGCTATGCCGGGCCGCAGGCCGGTGCCGAAGCCAATATGCAGCGGCTGCTACAGGCACTGGCAGGGCAGGCGCACCGGCAGGCACGCTTCCGCACCGTCTTTGTCTACATCGATTCAGCCGGGCAGGCCCACCAGTGGGAGGGCATCCTGGAGGGACATATCCTGGCGGCAGCCAGGGGTAGCCAGGGCTTTGGCTACGACCCCATATTCTGCCCACTGGGCAGCACCCGAAGCCTGGCCGAGCACAGCCCCGAAGAAAAAAATGCCATCTCGCACCGGGGCATCGCGCTACGCGCCTTTGTAGCCTGGCTGCAGGCACAGGGCACATAGGCGGTCTCGGGGCACGGGCAGCAGGGCTGTGCGCACAATTGCCCAACAGGCAGGGTGTGGGTACGTGGCTACACAAACATCATTCCTGCCGTAGCAGGGTGCTGGGTGCCTGCCAGGGGGTGAGCACCAGCTGCAGGGTCTGGGGGCTACGTGTGGGGTCGTAGCTGATGAGTAGCAGCGCACTGGAGCTGGCTGCGGCCAGCGTAAACACCGTGCGCCCACCGCCCTCCTCCAGGGCCGTGAGGCGGGTGCCCGCCACCCGGTACTGCCCCTGGGTGGTGCTACCCAGCAGGCGGATGCGAAAGCTCCCATCCTTGTCGAACACAAACTCGCTCTGGGTACGCAGGCTGTCTATCTGCCGCGCCAGGGCCACACGGCGGCGTGCATCCTGTATTTCCTGGGGGTCGTACTCCACCCGGCTAAGCTGCCACCTGCCAGGCACAAAGGCGCCCAAACCTGTAAGCTGAAAAGCGGGCACCAGGGTAAAGCGGTAGTCGGCATCGGCCACCAGGTCGTGCAGGCGTAGCCGCAGCGTATCGGCCCGCTGCAGCTCTATCCACAGCGTGTCGGGACGGCTGGCACCATGCTCTGTAAGGATGTAGGCCGGGCTTGCCTGCCAGGTGCCCTGCTCGGGCTTGCCACCCGGCAGGTCGAATAGATAGCTGCTGTCTGCCCGAAAAACAAAACGGGCCTCCTGCCGCAGCTGCTGGATGCTGAGCTGTACCTGCGCACGGGCCTCTGCGGGCAGGCTATGCAGGTCGTAGCCGGGGTCGTAGGCCTCCAGCCGCCACTCGCCACACAGGGGGCACGGCTGGGCCACCGCTCGGGCAGGCACCCCCAGCAGGGCACAGCCCACCAGTAGGCATAGGCCATGGAGAAACAAATACATACGCAAAGATAACGCCCCGCGGGCCGCTTTAGCGCATGAGGTTGGCCTTCGGGCATACCGAATAGCAACCATACCGGAGATCAATGCGACTACTCGGCCTCATTGCCTGGTTCATTCTCGGAAATAAGCAGGCACAGCCACGAAAAACACACGAAACAGGTGTGATGGGGCGTTTGTTTTACGAAATTGGGGTATGAAAATTCCTTTTGGCTACCTGCTAGCAGCCTGCCTGTACACGCTGCTTCCTGTGTGCGTGCACGGCCAGTGCTACTACTTTGCCGAGGTGCAGGATGTGCAGCGGAGCGACAGCAGCATAAGCCGAAAAGTATACTTCACCCAGCTGGCTAGCTCGGCCAGCTGCATAGATGAAGCCGAGGTGTTTCGGCACGTGCGGCTCGCATGGTTCCACCTTACACGCAACCCCAACCTCTCTGCCGGGCAGGTCAGGATACTCGGGCCATTTCGAGACGAAGACTTTGCCATGCAGCAATATATTGAGCATATTGGGGCTGTAGATGATGCGCCAGACAAGCACTTGCTCACGCTTAGCCTACCCTAGCCGCCAGGACTGGCCAGGGTGGCTCTGCCGTATCCCTGCGGGGCTGCTGGTGCTGCTGCTACTGGCAGGGCCACTGGCACAGGCGCAGCAGATAACGGCGCAGCTACACCTGAGCAACAAGGAGCCAGAGCCCCTGTGGTTTGAGTACGTGCGGGCAGACGGCGGCTTGGCCACGCTTAGCTATATGAGCAAGCGCAGCAGCCGCTACCTGGGCATCTACAAGTACGACGAGTCCTTCCGCCGCACGTGGGAGCGGCAGGTACTCCAGAACTCCAATCGGCTTGAGATTGTGCACTTCACGGTACTGGGCGAGCGCATTCTACTGTTTGTGGGCGAGCAGAACCCCGGAGAGTCCACCCAAACCCTATACTACTACGCCTACAGCCTGGATGGCACGGCTGAGGCCGAACGGGTACCCCTGCTGACTGCACCCAAGAAAGAGGCCCTACGCAGCAGTCTGCGCTTTGTACACAGCATAAACAAGCAGCTGCTGGCCTGTGTGCAGCAGTTTCCGCACGACGCTACCGACCGCCCCATACGCCTGGCCTACCACCTGTTCCAGCAGGGGCAGCCCGGCCCACGCAGCTACGAGTTCGACCTGCCCTACACCGGCACAGATGCCTATGAGCTAAAGGAGGCAGAGCTAAGCAACAGCGGAAACCTGCATGTGCTTGCCAAGAAGGAAGCCGGTAGGCGGCAGCCTGCCAATGATGTTCGATACGTGCTGGCGCGCTACCGGATAGCAGATGAGCAGGTGCTGGAGACCCCGCTGTATTTTTCGGATAGCCTGATTACCGACCTCACCTTTCAGCTAAGCCCGAGCGAGGAGGTGTTTATGGGCGGCTTCTACAGCCGCAGCCAGGCCGACCAGGCGTATGGGCTGGTTTTTGTGCGGCTGGACTCGGCAGACCACGCCATGACCGTCAGCAGCTTTACCCCTTTCAGCACATCATTCCTGGGGCGCTACCTGAATGAGCGGCAACTGAACCGGGGAAACGCCCTCACAGACTTCTATCTGGATAAAATCATTCTGCGTAGCGATGGGGGCATGCTCTTTCTGGCCGAGCAGTTTTATCTGACGTACGTAAACTACTACGATGCCTACGGCTTCCTCTCTTACCAGGAGGAGTATCACTATGATGATGTAGCGGCATTTTCTGTATCTCCGGCCGGTGAGGTGGAGTGGCATGCGCTGGTACCCAAGAGCCAGGCGGGCCAGAGCCGGATGGAGCTTAGCTACTTCCCGGCCATTGGGCCTGCCGGTGTATATGTATTCTTCAAGGCCTATCAGCGTAAGATAGGTACCCATCTGTACTATCAACGCATCCTGCCTGATGGCACGGTGGAACCCGCGCAGGTATTTATGGGCCAAATGCGGGGAGCAGATATTTTTTACCGCCCAGCCTGCGAGCAGATCACCAACCGAGAGGCGGTGCTGGTGTACCGGCGAGACGGGAAGTTCTCCCTGGTAAAGATTCGACTGGAAGAGTAGCCCGGCTGCGGTAGTGTTTGCTGCCGGCCGGGAGATCTATCTACCTGGTTTGTCTTTAATCTTCTTTTTCTTGGGGGCTGGCTTGGGTGCAGGCAGGGCCCGCTGCTCAATAAGCTGCTGGCGGTCTCGCTCAGCCTGCTTGCGGGTCTCGTCCGGGTCCAATTGCTCCATTTGGGGGTGATAAACGTCTACCTCTTTGAGCAGATAGAAGAAGCCCTTTCGGTTATTGTGCACGCGCTTTATCCAGGCCAGGGCATCATAGTCTCCGGCAGGGCCGTAGCGTCGCTCCTGCTGCACAGCCAGGCTATTTGTGTCTTCGCTAGCCAGGTAGTTGCTCTGCAGGTGGTCAAAAATCAGCATCTCGCTCAGCCGCTTGCTACGCGGGTCGCGCACCTGGCCCAGGTTCAGGCTGAAGTGGGTATTGTCGCTATACTTGAATACGCAGCGGCTTTTGGGCACTTCGGAGAAGTAAAAGATGGGGGCACCAAACTCGATCTTCAGGGGGTCTTCCGCATCCGGAAAGGTAATGCAGTCGATGATCTTATAGTTATTCTGCCTGTTGTGCCCATTGTAGCCCAGAACGACGTAGTAGCGCACCTTTTTCTGCCGCATTTTGCCACTCATTCCATCTTTCTGGGCGTACTTGCCCTGGTAGGTTAGCACGCCATAGTCACTATTCTTGGGGTGATAGTACAGGGCACCCAGCCATTTGGTTGGGTTTAGTATTTCGTTCTCAATGGTTGGCGTGCGGTCCACCCGGTCATTCAGTACGACCACGGCATAAGTCACGGCCCCTGCCTGCTGTATGGGCCGCTGTACAAGGCCAAAGTGGTAGTAGTTCTGAACCTGCTGCAGGCTATCCTGGTCTACCAGTACCCAGGTGAAGAGCCTGAAGCACTCGTCCTCGGGATAAATGCGCGAAACGGTTTTGATTCCCGCAAAGGGATAGGCATAGCTATCGGCCCGCTTTAGCACCTCGCTCAGCATCAGGATAAAGCGGCCATTCACGTAGTCTTTGTAGGGGCCTACGGGATGATTCAGAATGTCCTGGCCCATTGCAGCCAGCTCGGCCTCTATCTCTGGCAGCGGGGCTGTGCGCAGCCGCTCTTGCTCGTCGGGATAGAGCGCCACCCGGTTTTCGTCCTGTGCATGTGCGGCACCGCAGGCAGCTAGCAGCAGCACGCTATAGAGTAAGGTTCGGAAAAAAAGCTTACGCATGGCGAACAGGTGAGCAGAAGGCTAAAAGGAGAGGGTGGTGGTGGGTAGCAGCCTGCGCAGGGTGGCACGCTCGGCCTCTACCAGGGGGTTTCCCTGCAGGGAGAGCGACTTCAGGTAGGCCAGCTGATACACGTCTGTGGGGATCTGGCTCAGCTGGTTGTAGCTCAGGTCTAGCAGTCGCAGCTCCTTGCACAGATACAGGGCAAGGGGCAGCTCATACAGCCCGTTGTGTGCCAGGCCTAGCTGCTGCAGCTGCTGTAGCTGCCCCAGCGAGGCGGGAATCTGGCTCAGCTGGTTGTAGCTCAGGTCTAGCTGCTGCAGCCCAGTCCAGGCGTCCAGGCTGGCGGGCAGCTTCAGCAGCTGGTTGTGGCTCAGGTCTAGCTGCGCCAGTGTCGGCATCTGGCTGGCAGAGGTGGGCAAGCGGGTCAGCTCCGTCTGCCGCAGGTGTAGGGTTTGCAGCCGGGTGCAAGCCTCTACCGCAGTGGGCCAGGCGCCCAGGGGGTTTCCGGTCAGGTCCAGCTCGGCCAGGGAGGTATAGCCGCTGCATAGCTCCGGAATCTGGGTCAGCCGGTTGCCACCCAGATTCAGGTAGGCCAGCTGCTGCAGCTGTGGTAGGCTCTCCGGTAGCTCCGTCAGGCCCGTATAGGCCAGGTGTAGCCTGCGCAGGCCGCGCATGCGGCCTATCCCCTCGGGCAGGCTGCCCAGCGGCACATGGGCCAGGCTGAGCACCTCCAGGCTATCCAGGCTAAAAAGCGCATCGGGCAGCTGCACCAGGGGGTTGTGGTCCAGCTTCAGCTGCTGCAGCCTGCGAAAGTGGCCAATGGCATCGGGCAGCTGGCGGATCTGCTGGTTGCTCAGGTCTAGCATCAGCACCCGCTCCGGCTCGCGTATGGCAGCCTCCCAGCTGGTATACAGGCCATTGCGCTGGGCCAGGCCGTAGGTGCAGAGTGCACCTGCCAGCCACATGGATACCAGCATACCTAGTCGAAAAGCCCTTTTCATCTGCATACAGTTTAGCTAAAGTGGGGTGGGTGCTAGGAACCCCCTGGCACACCGGGTTTGGTGGGCTTTGCGTCCGTCGAAAACGCATAACGCTGCCGCAGGTAGTCGTCGTAGTGGTCGGCATAGTTGCCCACGCGCAGCAGCATGGCCATAGCCTCGGGTTTGTCCATTCCATCCACTTCGCGTATCACCTTTAGCCACACCCAGTCATTATACAGGGTGAAGGCTACGCCATACAGGGTATCATTTATCTGCAGCAGCTCGCGAAACAGCGTGTCGGCCCCCTCGTCGGGCACAGCCACAACGGGCGATACCACCTGGTAGTAGCCGCGGCCATCGCGCTCGAAGAAATCAATCCAGACCGAGGCCGAGCCCTTGTTCAGGTTGTACTGCCCGGTCTTTTCGCCCCTACAGTTAGCTGGCTGCACGCCCAGATCCTGTATGCAGGCCTCTACCATGTCATAATACGGACGGAAATCGATCATGCAACAAGTATACGCATTTCGGCCATAAGCCCGTGGCTGGCTGGTCTGGCTGTGGTGGATAGTAGTGTTTGCGCCCCGCCGAATCTTTGCCGAATTTTAGACCCCACATCATGATGACAGATACGACCGAATTCCTGCAGGCCCTGAACCCGGCCCAGCGCCAGGCGGCCATGCACACCACTGGCCCAGCCATGATTATAGCCGGTGCCGGCAGTGGCAAAACCCGCGTGCTGACCTACCGGCTGGCCTACCTGCTGCGCCAGCACCTGGCCGACCCTTTTGAGCTACTGGCCCTCACCTTTACCAATAAGGCAGCGAAAGAAATGCGCGAGCGGATTGGCAGCATCGTGGGCGGGCAGGCACGCAGCATCCAGATGGGCACGTTTCACTCGCTCTTCAGCCGCATCCTGCGGGCCGAGGCCGAGCACCTGGGCTATACGGCAGACTTCACCATCTACGATGCGGAAGATAGCCAAAACCTCATCAAGGCGCTGATAAAGGAGCGCAAGCTGGATGATAAAAGATACAAACCCCGGGTAGTGCAGAGCATCATCAGCAATGCAAAAAACTGGCTGGTAAACCCCGCCCGCTTTGAGAAAGAACATGCTACGGATGAATTTCAGGAACTGGTAGCGCAGCTGTACAAGGAGTACAACGAGCGCCTGTTCAAGGCGAATGCCATGGACTTTGACGACCTGCTGGTAAACATGGTGGTGATGCTGGACACGCACCCAGACCTGCTGCACAAGTATCAGCACCGCTTTCGCTTCATCCTGGTAGATGAGTATCAGGATACGAACTTTGCCCAGTACACCATCCTGAAGAAGCTGGCCGCCGTGCACGAAAACCTGACGGTGGTGGGAGACGATGCCCAGAGCATCTACAGCTTTCGGGGGGCAAACATCCAGAATATCCTGAACTTTCAGAAAGACTACCCGGATGCCAAGGTGTACAAGCTGGAGCAAAACTACCGCAGCACGGGCACCATTGTGCAGGCAGCCAACAGCATTATTGCCAACAACAAGTATCAGCTACAGAAAAACGTATTTACAGAGAATCCGGTGGGCGAGCCGATCCGGATCCTGACGGCTGCCAGCGAGCTGGATGAGGCACAGCGGGTGGTAGACAGCCTGCGCGAGCAGAAGATGGTGCACGGCTACTACAACCGCCACTTTGCCGTGCTGTACCGCACCAATGCCCAGAGCCGGGCTATAGAGGACGGCCTGAGGCGGGCCAGCATACCCTACCGGGTGTTTGGCGGCCTCAGCTTCTACAAGCGCAAGGAGATAAAGGACGTACTGGCCTACCTGCGCCTGGGCCTGAACCCCCATGACGAGGAGGCCTTTAAGCGGGTGGTAAACTACCCCACACGCGGCATTGGCGATACCACCCTGGAGCGGCTGCTGACAGTGGCCCGTAGCCAGGGCACCAGCCTGTGGGAAACAGCCCAGAACGCAGAGGCCCTGGGCTTGGGCAGATCGGCTGCTGCACTCCAGCTATTTGTTACCCTGGTGCAGAGCTTCCAGGCCATGGCACCCACCGAGCCTGCGCACGAAACCGTAACCTACGTGGCACGCCACAGCGGCATACTGAAGGAACTGCATAAAGAAAACACACCCGAGAGCCGAAGCCGATGGGAAAACGTGCAGGAACTGATAAACGCCGCACGCGAGTATACGGAGAACGAGGCCGTGACAGACAAGAGCCTGAAGGGCTTTTTGGCTGAAATTGCCCTCTACACAGATCAGGACCAGAAGGAAGAGGAAAACCCCGACTATGTAACCCTGATGACCATACACGCGGCCAAGGGGCTGGAGTTCAAGAGTGTATTTGTGGTGGGGCTGGAGGAGGACCTGTTCCCCTCGGCCATGAGCATAAACAGCCGCGAAGACATGGAGGAAGAGCGGCGGCTATTCTATGTAGCCGTAACGCGGGCCGAGGAGCGCCTGGCCCTTACCCACGCCCGTAGCCGCTTCCGCTTTGGCAGCCTGACGCACCCGGAGCCCAGCCGTTTTCTGGACGAGGTGGACGAGCAGTACGTAAAGCGCAGCCAGCTGCCTACCGAGCGGCCCGACAGCCCGGCCATACCCAGGCCCGAGGCACGCGGCACGGGCCGCATCATCCCCACCAGCCGCATAGAGCAGATACCGCCACGGAAGCAGGCAGAGCAGGCGGCAGCCACCATACCCGGAGACTTTAAGGCCAGCGACCTGGAGAAGCTGGCTGTGGGCCAGGCAGTGGTGCACAACCGCTTTGGCAGTGGCCGGGTGGTAGAGCTGGATGGCGAGGGCAGTGGCCGCCGGGCTATCATCCACTTCAAGGTGGGGGGCAAGAAAACCCTCATCCTGAAGTATGCCAAGCTGATGATACAGGACTGAGACGATCCACTGAGACGATCCAGGCCCGGCCAAACGGCCCACAAATGCAGCTAAGACCCCCAAAAGCCATGCCGGAAATGTGCCGGATGAGCAAAACGGGCACACCCCCGCAGCAGGAGAAAGCGCCCGGCTGGGGCTGCACCTCCTGCGGCTAGTCGGAAATCAGATTCCAAGTGCTTACCCGAACATCGGGGCCGCTTCCGCCAGTCGTGCGCCCTTGTATTATCAGAGTTTGCCAACCCGTGGACGGGACAGAACCTAAGCCGACCGTAAAGGTGGAGAAAACAGTGTTGGTAAGTGTGATTTCCGACGAAGTAGCAGTCCCCACGAGAAACCGGACTCGTCCGCTTGGGGTGCCACTCCCTGATATACGGGCATTTACAGCCAGCTGCACGTTGCCAGTACCCGGGCTGATGTATACCGGACCGCTGTATAGATTAGTCCAGGTGCCTGAACTCGTTGTTGCCTCATCCGGTTCAAAATTGCTGGCCAGGCTTAGGCCGCGGCCTGCCACATAGCCGCTGATGTCGGTATCGCCATTGGGCTCCACCCGTATGTGGGTGGTGTTATCCTGCCTAAATATCAAAACGGGTGCTAGATCTGTTCTTTGAACAGCCAGTATGTCCCAACCATACTGAGCAGTACCAGGCGCAAAATCCGTCCCGTTGGTAATGCGAATACCCGTTGCGGTGTTCGCATCCCGTGAAGGAGATCCTACCTTTAGCAATATATTCTCCGCCCCAGCCGAGCCGGTGGTATTTGCGCCGATATCTAACTTGTGACGCGCATTTTGATTGTTTATTCCCACATTGCCGTCGTATCTAATTTTCATCACATCGGTAACACCCCCACCGGCCCCACCCACCTGAAGGTAGATATTGCCGCCATTGACACCGGTGTTAGTGGTGGTATTGCTGCCGCTTCTGATTATCACATCCCCGCCGGGGATAATGTCGTTCGTTCCGTGTGTGAAGCTACCCGCAACTAGCTGCAGGTCACCACCATCACCCGTGCTGGATCTACCTGCTTGTACCCGCAGGTTCTGCCCGTCGCCCGTCGTATTGTTATCCACCCCGATAGTATGGGATGCGGTGCTGGTAAAGCCGATATTCCCACTCAGGCCCAGCTGCTCGCTGGGTGCGGTGGTACCTATGCCCAGCCGCCCGGAACTGGTGTAGATCAATTCCGAGGCATCGTCAACGGTAGTAGCGCTGGTCCAGTAGGTCAGTCGGTTGGCTTGGCCGCCGCTCAGGCCACCAGGGGCTTGCCAGGTGGCTTTGCCAGCCGCATCGCTGGTCAGCACCTGGCCAGCAGCAGCCCCGTTGCCCTGCAGGCGCAGGGTACCCACTATATCCAGGTCTATGGGGGCGGATGTGCTGCCCATGCCTATCCTGCCCGTCGGCTGGATGCGCATGCGCTCGGTAGTTCCGTTAATGGTGCCGGTGTGAAAATAGATGGTCCCTCCATCAAGAGCAGCAGATCCGGCACTTGTAGCACTCAGGTTTTGTCCGCTTATTACGTATACATCTCCACCTGGCAACACGCTTGTTGAGTGGTTAAAGAAACCGCCCTGAAGATAGAGGTCGCCTCCCCGCCCAGTTGGATGATTTGAACCTCCGCCTGTTACGAACATCGTGCCACCCGTTCCCCCAGTTGAGCCGCCAGCCACTAGTTCCAGGGTATTGCCATCGCCGCTGGCATTATCTTCTATGTCTATCCGATGGAACGTCCCAGCCGTAAAGGCCAGGTTTCCACTCAGGCTCAGCTGCTCGCTGGGGGTGGTGGTGCCTATGCCCAGTCGGCCCGCATTGGTAATGGTCATTCTCGTGGTGGGGGTGGTGGTACCGTTTGCTGCAGTCTGAAACTGGAGGCTACTACCCCTTGCGCCGGTGCTCCAGTTTTGGTCTGCACTGGCTACTATGGCTGCGCCGGTAGCAAGTACTACTCCGTCTGCACCCGTGAAACCAACTGTACCCAGGGTGGCACCGTTGGTAACTACACTACCCCCACCGATCGCCCCGATTGTACTACCCAGCACATGCCCAATGTTTAGTATAGCGCCCGAGGCAGCGGTAGTTGAGTAGTTGGTCAGGTTGGCAACAGTGGCGTTGGACTGCACGTCTAGAATGGTGGTGGGGGCTGTGGTGCCGATACCCAGCCGGCTGTTGGTGTTATCCCAGGTCATGCCCGTATTGCCCATCGTGTTGCCGCTAGTCCAGTAGGGTAGGCGGCCGGTGGTGCCGCCGCTCAGGCCGCCGGCGGGCTGCCAGCTGGCTACACCATTGGCATTGCTGGTTAGTACCTTGCCATCGCCCTGTGTGCCATCTACCAGACGCAGGGTGCCATCCAGGTGCAGGGTATGGGTGGGGGTGGTGATGCCACCTATGCCTATGTTGCCACTCTGGTCAACAATCATACGTAATGCGGGCACGGTCGAATTAACTGCGGTGGTATAAAAGCGTAGGCTGGTACCTCGGTTAGTTCCACTCCAGGGCTGAACGGCCTGGGCCTCGATACTGCCACCCGTACCAAATGTGCTTCCATTTGCGCCATTGAAGTTAATTATACCCAAGACACTGCCATTATTGATGGGAGTTGTGAAATTCCCTATGGTGGCATTTGGCGAGCTGCCAAGATTAAAGGTGGCAGCGGAACCAGCATATCTCTCTATGTTTATTTCTGCATTGGAGCCTTTCACATCCAGCGCAGCGGTAGGGGATGTAGTGCCTATGCCCAGCCGGCTGTTGGTGTTGTCCCAGGTCATGCCGGAATTACCTATCGTACTCGCGCTGGTCCAGTAGGGTACGCGGCCGGTGGTTCCGCCGCCCAGGCCGCCGGCGGGCTGCCAGCTGGCGTTTCCCTGGTTATCGCTGGTGAGCACCCAGCCAGCTGTAGCACCGTTTTCCATGCGAAAGGTACCGCCACTACCGATGTGCAAGCTCGCGCTGGGGGTGGCGGTGCCTATGCCCAGGCGGCCCTCCTCGGTAATACGGGCACGCTCAATAAAGTTGGTTGCGGTGCTATTATTAGGCCCTCCTACCTGGAAAATAATATCTCCCCCGTCGTCAATCCCGTCGATCAGGTTGCCGCCCGACCGCAGAATCACATCGCCGCCATCTGCTCCAGAAACCGTCGCGTTATACCCGTGTCCGGCCGCTATCAGCACATCGCCGCCCGGAACGGCAAAAGCTATGCCCGCCGCATTTCCGGCCCGTATCTCCAGGTTATTACCGGCCGTATTGCCGCTTTGGGCTTCTACCCGTATGGCTCGGGTGGCGCCCCTGGTAAACAGCAGGTTACCATTCAAGTTGAGCCGTTCTGTGCTCGTCGAGGTGCCTATGCCCAGCCGACCATTGGTGTTGTCCCAAGCCAGGTCTGTGGCAGCTGCCACAGCGGACGGCCCGGTCCAGTAGGTCAGGCGGTTGGGGGTACCACCGCTTAGCGTGCCGGATGGTGCGGGCTGCCAGCTGGCAGTTCCGTCGGCATCACTGGTCAGCACATTTCCATTGCCCTCGTTGCCATCTACCATGCGTATCTTGCCCACTACGTGCAGGCGTTCGGCGGGAGCCGTGGTGCCTATACCCAGGTTACCCGTCTGGGTCAGGGTCATCCTCGTGTTATCTGTAAGGGCTGTAGGATCGGTTACATCGCCTGCAGAGAACTTCAGCTTTTGCTCATCCGAGTCATCAAGAAAAATGGCTGCATCCTTGTCATCCGTCAGTGTGTACAGCCTAATGATGGCATCTCTATTGGTCCTACTGTTATACAGCGTAAGCGACACATCCCTGTCAGTACTAGCAGGATTGAACACCTCTAGATTCCAACGCGGATCAGTGGTGCCGATACCCACATACGCTG